>JBMNNU010000280.1:0-4389 GCA_050942695.1 Chloroflexota bacterium | reverse complement strand
ATGGTTAATACATAGGGGAACAGCTATGGTAGGGAATGATGTGGAGAACCGGGGACAGAGTGATGTCCCTGAGTTGGAGATAAAATCTAACGAGGATGGTTCGGAGTCTAAGCCGGAAGGCCAGCCTCGCGATTGGCGCCCGGTGCGCTCTCCCGGTGGTTGGATCGGAATCGCAGCGACCTTACTAGCACTTGCCTGCAGCGGTGGGGCGTGGTATTACGCTATCGGCCACCCTATTGCTATCGATAGCTATATCGCTACGGTTGCCGGCATCGCAGGATTAGCTCTAGCAGTGGTGTTGGCTGCGTTTACCCATGGCTTCTTCACCCTCAGCTATCGTATCGAGAATCGAGGGTTGATAATCAATTGGCTCTGGATTCGAGAGACTGTCCCCCTTGCCGCTATCGAGGGCTTATATGGCGGGCATCGTCTTGGGAAGAAGGTTTCCGTAGAAGGGCTAACGTTGCCCGGGTATTATGTAGGCAGGACCAAAGCCGAAGATATTGGCAGATTAAGCTTCTACGGTACGACCAACGATTCGTCGTCCGCGATTATCGTGGCCACTGCCCATCGGGTTTACGCCATCACTCCGCAGGACCTTGATGGATTCCGAGCTCATTTGATCGAGCTGCTGGAAGCATTGCCGGAAGATGAGATAGAGCGGGCGCCCGAGCCCAAGACCTCTATGCCAGCACTGCTCAGGCTATCGATGCTGCGAGACAGCGTGGCAATCTCCTTTATTGCGCTGTCTGTGCTGGTCCTGCTCGGCTCTTTTGGGTACGTCAGTTACAGGTTCCCGGAACTGCCGGAGTTGATGGCGCTTCATTTCAACTTCGCTGGAGAGCCGGATTTGATCGGCCCCCCCATGGACGCCTACCGTATGCCGCTGATAGGGCTGCTGATACTAGGATTCAATTTCGTAGCAGCTTCTTATCTTCATCAGAGACGAAGAGATACTGGTCGTGTGTTAGCTGCCGCAACCCTTTTCATTCAGATAGTAATGTTGATGGCTGTCGTGCGGGTGGTACACTAGCTGCAAGAGATAGTTCCTGCTTCGATACGGTAGAGAGCGGAGGTTTTTTCATTGCAAGAACTGCCGTTGGGCGATGTAGCTCTTTACATCGATTGGGAGAACATCAAGTACAGCCTTCTCAATAAAGAAAACCGACTTCCCAACGCAATGGCGATAAAGGATGCCGCTGCTAAGTTCGGCAGGGTGGTGGCCGCGAAAGCCTACGCTAACTGGCAAGAAGGCCAGCACCTTCGAGACCCCAACGACCTCTATTCGGCTGGAATCGAGCCGATCTACGTGCCGACGGTGATCCTAGGCTTCGGAGATGCGCCCGACGGGCAACCTAGGCGAAAGAACAGCATCGACATCAAACTTGCTGTAGATTGTGTGGACGCATCTCTTTCTAATCCCAACATATCCACCTTCGTCTTGGTGACAGGCGATGGTGATTTCGTTCATTTGATCAACACCCTCCGCTTGCGAGGAAAGAGGGTCGTGGTAATAGGCACATCCTGGAGCACGAGCTGGCAGTTGACTAGCAGCGCAGATCACTTTCTTGCTTACGACGTGACTGTCGACCCTGTAAGCCCCTCCCCATCCAGCCGGAACGGCGCCGCTCCTTCTTTGGACGATGCGATGAAGACGCTGGTGGATGTGGTGAAATTCGTGCGGGAGAAGGGTCGTCCCAATGTCTTTGCCCAGGTGAAACTGCTGATGACCAGCCGGTTGGGCAACTTCGACGAGCAGACTTTCGGCTATGCCAAATTCAAAGACTTCATGAAGGAGGCGGAGCGCCGAGGGTTGATCAAAACGACGACTGTGGGGCTGATCGATCGAGCGTACCTCCCCTGGGAAAATGTTGAAGATGCGGTGGTAGCCGATGCGCCCGGCAGCGTTGCAGATAGCGTACACCTTACCGTGCCAAACGATGAGTATGGCACCCAAATCCCCAGATCTAACGAAGAAACCATAAAGGCGCTCGTGCGCTTCGTAAACAAGCTGGAAGAAAGCAGCCCCTTCATGTCTTTCAACTATATCGTTAGCCGCGCTTACGAAAGCCACTCCCTGCCTCTGTCCATTTCTGAGATCTCCGCACTCCTCGACGATGCCATCCAGAGCGGCATCTTCCTCACCGATTCCAGGACCATTCTGGACCGTGCGACTGGAGAGTACCGGGACATCAACATATTCCGCCTCAACCGCCAACATCCTCTGGTGGTGGCCGGCCTCAAAGCCGTCAAACAGAAGGCGAGCATCAAGGATGAATAATTGGCGACGTTAATCCTGGCATCGCAATCCCCACGCAGGGAAGCCTTGCTCCGGCAGGTGGGGCTGGATTTTGAGATCGTTCCCAGCGACTTGGAAGAGCTACCGCTAGAAGGGGAGCCACCGGCTGCGGCGGCGGAAGCGCTGGCCTTGGAGAAGGCTCAACAGGTAGCCTCCCAGCGAACCGAAGGGCTGGTGATCGGTGCCGATACCGTAGTGGTGGTGGATGGACAGATTCTTGGCAAGCCGCGTGACCCTGAAGACGCCAAGGCGATGTTACGATTGCTTAGTGGGCGTGAGCACCAGGTAATCACAGGGATTGCTGTGGTTGATGCTGCCACCGGCCGTGCACGATCAGACGGCGTGGCAACATCTGTGATGTTTGCTCCACTCAGCGATGAGATCATCGCTCGCTATGTCGCAACCGGCGAGCCTCTGGATAAGGCCGGGGCCTACGCTATCCAGGGTTTCGGGGCGTTGCTGATCGAAGGGTTACGAGGTTGCTACTACAACGTCGTCGGGCTACCTATCAGGAGGCTCGCGGAGTTGTTGGGTGAGTTCGGCTACGATGCCTTCCTTTTCAGTACAGATCAATAGGCAGGAGGCACAAGGCAGTTAATAATGGGCGGTCGGTGACAGGGAATAACCAGATGCACCCTACTCCTCATACCCTGATCCCTACGCCTTGCACTCTATGCCTTGTGCCTTGTTCCTTACCCGCTCTCGTATCTACGGGTTCTCTCCTCGAGGCTTTCTGTTAGGAGGTCTTCCTCCTCTTCCTCAGGAGTTTTGCCCGTATAGGGGTTTTCGTCAAAAGGGGCGCCACGAGTAGATGTAACCTCGCCAGTAAACGGGATATCCCTGCCAGGGTGACCCTCCTCTTCGATGTACCCTCCAGGCGCCGGCCTGTAGCTCACGTCGTGCACAGGGCCGGAGGCGGTCTCCGGCCCTTCAGGCTGAGCCCCTCCCGGCGTCTCGTAGTCCGGGGCGTTATCGTCCGGTTCTGGCACCCTGACGGGCCATTCATCGGGCTCCTCAGATCCCCCTACAGATGAGTAAGATGTGGCTGTATCCCCAATGGTTCGCCCAAAATACTTCTCTTTTTTCGGGATCTTATGTTCCTTTTGCTGTGTGCGCTCCTCCTTAGAGCCCTCAGCATCTCCCCGCTCCCTAGCCTGCTGAGGCTCTTTTTTACGCACCGTTCGATCCCTGGCTTCTCGTTTTGCCATTGCTGCCCTCCCTGAGCCTGGCTCACCGCGACTTGATGCACACGCTGGCGAGCCGAGTCCGCGGCGGTCCCCTTCGGGTGCAAATCATGTGCCGTCGATGGTATGGCTATTGCCGGATGCGCTGGCAGCGCGCCTGCCAAAAATGTAGCCGCAGGATTCAGCCTGCGCGTACCGTGTTATAAACCGAGGCGCGAGCCCTCTACGAGGCTACGCGCATCTGTAAAGGTGCGGCTACATCCGTTCAGGATAGCTGACTAGCTTGGGATATCGTATGCAGCTTGCCGAGTCGATCAAACGCCAGATCCAGAACATCGACAGACAACTGGGTCGTAACAGTTGGTACAGGATCGGGCGTAACTCGATCGTAGTGTTCAACCGACGAGACGGACAGAGAAAAGCCGCTGCGATTACATATTTTGCCGTTTTTTCGATCTTCCCCTTCATTCTGCTTATGATAGTCCTGTTCAGCTTCTTCATCGATTCGGTGGAGGCTCAGGAGCGGGTCATAGGCTTTATCTCGGAATTCTTACCTCAAGGGGCGACGGGGGTGCAGAACCTTATCGTAAGCGTAGTCGATGCTAGGGGTGTAGCGGCCGGCTTGGGAATTTTGTTACTGCTATGGGGCGCGCTGGGATGGTTCGAATCGATTGACCGAGCCGTGAACGAAATGTGGGTAGCCCAAGGCACCAGATCCTTCATCAAGGGCAAATTATTCGCCCTCAGTATGATCGCGGCTCTAGGGTTTGTAATGGTGCTCTCCTGGCTGGCCGACATCGCCATTGGTGTGGCAATGTCGTTCGCCACCAACGTTTTCAGCACGATTTTTGTGCTTTGGGAAGTTATAGTCGCCTTCGTTACATTTGCCTTGATGTTACTAGTGTT
>JBMNNU010000279.1:0-4399 GCA_050942695.1 Chloroflexota bacterium | reverse complement strand
TGCTGTGTCGGGCCTCCGAGTGGGCCTTTGCCCCGGAGGCTAAATATGAGCAGCGGGGCCTGGTGCCCAACGTCGTTTACACCTGTGGGGCGCTCCAACGGGGCAATGAGGTGTGGATGTACTATAGCGCTGCGGATACCGTGAACGGTCTTGCGATCGCCAAGACGTCGGACCTCCTCCGTTTCGTGCGCGAGCACGACTTCCTGCAATTCGTGGGTCGTGAGAAGGGCATGGCCTCTTAGTACTACAACCGGACGGATCGAGAACTGCCAGATCGGGTGTTCCTGGCCTATACCAGCCCCAAGGGAAACAGGGCCGGCGCATCTTATTCGAGTGGAGGCAACCGAGAGCGGCGCCCACTCATAGCCCAAAAAGGGCTGAAAATGCTGGCCCAGGGCGATGCCCTGGGAAGTAGTACCCGCGCGCCTACTCACAGGATGTTCGGACGCGCGGGCACGTAAGTCCGAATCGGGTGAACGTCACCGCACTGTCGTTAGGGTGCGATCGTAAGTCGGTTCTCTACGTCAGAAACACCTTTTGTGCCCCAGGCCGCGTTCTCGGCTTCCTGCCGTGCCGCCCAGGATCGGACGGTCCCACTGAGGATCACCTTCCCATCCTGCGCTTCGACGCGGATTCGCCTGGCATCCAACTCCGCGCTCCGCTCCAGCGCATCTTCAATACTAGACTTGACCTCGATAGGTGAGACTTTCGGTGAGCGAACCTCGATCAGGTTAGACACCCCTTTCACACCTATCAGGTTTTCAACCGCTCTCTTCGCGGCTTCCTTCTGGTAGGACCAATCTACGTTACCCTCTAGGGTTACCCAACCGTTCCGAACAGTCACTTTGATCCGCTCATCCGGAACCTGAGTATTCCACTGCAGGGCGTTGACAGCAGCCTGAGCGATATCGGTGTCAGTGCGCATCCGCTCCCCAGGCAGCTTCACCTCGATATTATTAGCTACCGCCTTCACACCCAGGACGCGCTTGGCGGCTTGTTCGGCGGAATACTTCATCGGGTAGCTCTCGACGGTGCCCGTCAGGGTCACCACCCCATCATCGACCTCGACTCCTACATCTGTCGGCTCCACTTCGGGGTCCCACTTCAGTTCATCCAGCACCTGCTGCTTGATCTCTTCGTCTGTTAGTATGGTCGTTCCCACCATGGTTCACCTCCTACGCTGCTTTCACTTTTATTCGGGATTCCTTTGCCGCTCCTGACAAGGGCAATCGTAACTTCAGCATGCCGTTCTCATATTTGGCCTCGGCCTTGTCTGCCTGCACCTCACCAGGAAGGGTCAACTGCCGGAAGAAGTGAGCAGCCTCCACCTCGCGGTAGTAGTAGTCCTCCTCCTTACGCTCCTTCTCCTCTTTACGCTCGGCGCGGATGGTCAGCGTGTTGCCCGACACGCTGATGTCCACGTCCTCGGGACGGATTCCGGGCAGGGTGGCCTCGACCATCACATCGTTGTTCTGTCGGTACATGTTGACCGGGAAGAAGCGCGTCAGCGCGCCCGGCCGCTCCCAGCGGCGCTCGAAGGGCTCGATGGCCTTCTCCATCATCCTCTCCATCTCGTCGGTCAGCCTTCGCATCTCGCGCATCGGCTGCCACAACTCCAAAGACATATCAATCTCCTTTCGCATGTCGTTCTTGATAAACAGTCATCAGCACCTGGCCTGCGAACGCGAGGAAAGCAGTGCTTCGAGGGAGTCCAGCAACTTGGGCTGCCAGAAATCTTCAGTATCCACGCCTTCTTGCGCTCGAACCTGCGTGCACGTCTAAATGTGAAGAAAAAGCGGCAAGAGCTATACCATCGAATCTGATCTCATGCTCGTCGCCACCTCGATATATGCGTATGTCGGTTGACGCTACTTCAACTAAGGTGCTAACATTAGGCACCTAGTTCCCCATCACATCAGCGCGCCGATCCCCGTTATCCATTTACCTCCTGGCCGGGTGTTCGACGTAGACCATCTTGGCATTTGGGGAGTGTCGCCATGAGCAAACTCGAGGAGCTCCAGCCCCACGCTGCCGTACGCGGCGTCCTGCCTGACGGTTTGGTGACTGTCGTCTCCGTGCAGTGGTTCGGCTCTGAGGCCCTCGAACTCACCTACAAGACCCCCACAGGCAAAGTTGCGAACGAGCTGCTCTACCGCCACGACGAGCCGCGTATCGAAGTCGTGGAGCACGGCCGACCCTGGAGCTTCGACGGCGACGGCGCTACCTTCCGGCTAGTATCCGAGGCCCACCGCATCCGGTTAGCGCATCTGTTCGATCCGGTACTCGCAGTCCACACCTCGGTCGTAGATCCTCTGCCCCACCAGATCACGGCCGTGTACGAGTCGATGCTGCCGCGCCAGCCGCTGCGCTTCCTGCTGGCAGACGATCCGGGCAGCGGCAAGACGATCATGGCTGGCCTCCTGATGAAGGAGCTGATCGCCCGAGGCGACCTGCAGCGCTGTCTGGTCGTTTGCCCCGGCAGCCTGGCGGAGCAGTGGCAGGACGAGCTGTACCGCCGCTTCCACCTCCCCTTCGAGATCCTCACCAACGACAAGCTGGAGGCCGCGCGCACCGGCAACTGGTTCCTGGAGACGAATCTCGTCATCGCCAGGCTGGACAAGCTCTCTCGCGACGAAGCCGTCCAGGATAAGCTTAGAGCACCGGATTGCCGATGGGACCTCGTCGTGTGCGACGAGGCACACAAGATGTCTGCTACCTTCTTCGGCGGTGAGGTCAAGTACACCAAACGATACAAGCTCGGCCAGCTACTCTCGACATTGACACGCCACTTCCTCCTGATGACCGCAACCCCCCACAACGGCAAGGAGGAGGACTTCCAGCTTTTCATGGCGCTGCTGGACGGCGACCGCTTCGAGGGCCGCTTCCGCGATGGCGTCCACACCGTCGATGTGTCCGACCTGATGCGCCGCATGGTCAAGGAGAAGCTGCTCAAGTTCGACGCAACGCCGCTATTTCCCGAGCGGATCGCCTACACAGTGCCCTATAAGCTTTCCGACGCTGAGGCGGGGCTGTACAAGGCGGTCACAGAGTACGTGCGAGAGGAGTTCAATCGAGCTGAAGCTCTGAAGAACGACAAGCGGGCCGGCACCGTCGGCTTTGCCCTCACAATCCTGCAGCGCCGCCTGGCCTCATCCCCTGAGGCGATCTACCAGTCGCTGCGACGCCGCACAGAGCGTCTGGAAAGCCGGTTGCGTGAACTGGAGCTGCTCCAGCGGGGAGCCGCCGTTCCCGCGATATCGATGCCGGTGTTTGATGACGAGACGGAGGCCGACCTGGACGAAGCCCCCGACGACGAGCTCGAAGCTGCCGAGCAGGAGATCCTCGACCAGGCTACAGCCGCGCGGACCATCGCCGAGCTTAAGGCGGAGATCCAGACGCTCAAGCGGCTGAGCGCGCTCGCGCTAACTGTGCGCCGGAGCGGGGTTGACCGGAAATGGATCGAGCTGGCGAGCCTGCTGTCGGAGATCTTCACCCCCGCAGCGCTCGCCGGCCGCATTTCCGAGGATAAAGCCCCCTACGGATCGGGTCCCATCCCGCGCCCGGTGCCCTCGCCTCACCAGAAGCTGGTCATCTTCACCGAGCACCGCGACACCCTGAACTACCTGGCTACCCGAATCAGCACCCTTCTCGGCCGTCCCGAGGCCGTCGTGACCATCCATGGCGGTATGGGGCGTGAAGAGCGGATGAAGGCGCAGGAGTCATTCAAGCACGACCCCCAGGTGCAGGTGCTGGTCGCCACCGACGCCGCAGGTGAGGGCATCAACCTCCAGCGAGCTCACCTGATGGTGAACTACGACCTGCCCTGGAACCCCAACCGGATCGAACAGCGCTTCGGCCGGATCCACCGGATCGGACAGACTGAGGTGTGCCACCTGTGGAACCTGGTGGCCGAGGAGACGCGCGAGGGCGACGTGTATCGTACCCTGCTTGACAAGCTTGAGCAGGCGCGAGAGGCGCTGGGCGGGCAGGTCTTCGACGTCCTTGGCAAGATCCAGTTTGAGGGCAAGCCGCTGCGCGAGTTGCTGGTCGAAGCGATCCGCTACGGGGAGCAGCCCGAGGTGCGGGCGCGACTCACGCAGGTCGTGTCAAACGCATTCGACCGCGACCACCTTCAGGATCTCCTGGAGCAGCGTGCACTCGTCCAGGACGCTATGGATGCGAGCCGGGTCCGCCGGGTCCGCGAGGAGATGGAGCGAGCCGAAGCCCGGCGCCTCCAGCCGCACTACATCGAGTCCTTCTTCCTTGAGGCTTTTCAGCGGTTGGGCGGCACGGTCAGGCAGCGCGAGTCCCGCCGATACGAAGTCACCCACGTTCCTGCCCCTGTCCGCCAACGAGACCGTCTGATCGGTTTAGGTGAGCCGGTGCTGCAGAGATACGA
>JBMNNU010000278.1:0-4400 GCA_050942695.1 Chloroflexota bacterium | reverse complement strand
TGTCAACTCGATAACCGTTCAAATAGGGACCGATGGCGTCGAGGGCCGCCTCCGTTATGAACCCGTTGGTCACGTAGGCGGTGTACAGGCCAACCTGGCGGGCAAGTCGTGCCGTGTCGATAGTGTATTCCAGCCAGATGCCGGGCTCGTTGTAGGTCCAGGAGATACCGGCGCAGCGATGACGCCGGGCTAGTTCCACCGTCTCTTCGGGTGTTATCTGCCGGCCTCTACCAACCGACTGCCCCTCCACCGACCACCCTCCTTCAGTGTGCCGAGCGTAGGAGATCTGCCAGTTCTGGCAGTGCTTGCAGTGGAAGTTGCAGCCCCAGCTCCCTAGAGAGAGCACCCGGCTGGTGGGGTAGAAGTGGAATAGAGGTTTCTTCTCGATGGGGTCGTCATTGATCGAGGAGGTCTCGCCGTAGATCAAGGTATAAAGAATACCATTCTCGTTCGAGCGGGTTCCGCATACCCCCGTCTTGCCATCCTGAATGCGGCACTCCCACTGGCACACGTGGCACTGAACCCCGTTGTTCTCCAGCCGATCGTACAGTATCGCCTCGCGTTTCATATTCCACCTCTATGGTAGAGGAGTCCTGAGTAGAAAGTAGGCACAAGGAACCAGCTATCAGCTATCATCCGTCAGCTTTCAGCTATTAGCTATTGGTTTCAATGCTCAGCTTTTAGCACAGGACCCGGTCTCAGGACTCAGGACGCAGGACGCAGGACTAGGCACTTTGCACTCAGAACTCAAAACCCAGAACTCAGAACAGGACACAGGACTCAGGACTCGCTGTCCGGCACGAAGAAGCTGCATTTCCCAGCCCCATCCAGCAAACAATCTCTTCGCTGGATATCTACACCGAGCATCTCCCTCAAAAGGGCGGTATCGATTTGACACACTTTCCGGTTGCGCAGTGCAATGCGGTAAAAGAGGCAGTTGTGCTGATGGATTAAATAGCCGCCATCCGATCTCTCCCAAGATGCAAAGGCGCCAATCTCGTCCAACAATCTGCCCACCTGCCCAACCTTCTCCTCCAATGAACCGTCGCCGACATTCGCCACCAATGGGGCTGCCAGGCCGCGCGCTGCCTCCTCGAGGATTCTGTGTACGGCAGAGGGAGTAGACTGCTGGGCAAGGGACTCCAGCAGCTTTTCAGCGAGGAGGTCGTAGCGCTTAGGGAAGATATCCTCAGCCTTCGGGGTCAACGAGTAAACCAGCGCCGGACGTCCAGGCTTTTTGCGCACTGTGCTCCGCTGCACGTACCCATCGCGATCCAATACCACCAGGTGGAGCCGCACCCCCATCAGGGTCATGTTGAGCGCCTTGGCCAGTTCGTCTACCGTAGCTCGGCCTTGCCTTTTCAGGAGTTGTAGTATCTCCCACCGGGTAGGCTGCATCGGCATCTCCTTTTCCAACTAAACCGTCTCCTCCACGACTACGGGGGTAGTAAAACGACCTCTGGATCATATCATATCCGCCGAGCAATGGACAGTAGTGATAGTCAGTATAGCCTTATCCTTTCCTTCAAATAAAAATCAATAAAAATCTATGGTGTCTAACAAATTGCGTATCTGTCCACTGGGCGATAGAATCAATGTTAGAACATTGGGAGATCTGTTGGCGCGGGGTTGATACCCTCTCTCCGCGTCCCCGTGTCTCCAAGTCCTAACGTCCCCCCGAGGACAGGACACAAAAGACCTGGAGGAGGGATTCTCAGTGCAGGGTAGCAAGGCTGTAACCAAAGAAGATGTGCTCAAAGCGTTATCAACGGTGCATGATCCGGAACTGCACCGCGACCTGGTGAGTCTAGGAATGGTGGAAGGCATAGAGGTTGATGGTTCCACTGTGAGCTTTTCGATAGTTCTAACAACCCCCGCCTGCCCACTCAAGCGGCAGATCGAGAATTCGGCCCGTGAGGCGGTCGCCGCAATCCCGGGTGTCGAGGATGTCAGGATTCGACTCACCTCGCGGGTGCAAACGAGTCGGTCTAAGTCCGGGGAAATGATCCCAGGCGTTCGAAACATCGTTGCTGTAGGAAGCGGCAAGGGAGGTGTGGGGAAATCGACCGTTTCCGTCGGGCTTGCCTTAGCCTTAGCAGAGACCGGTGCCAAGGTGGGTTTGCTGGATGCGGATATTTGGGGTCCAAACATCCCTCAGATGCTCGAGATTCAAGCTCCTCCACGAGCCGAGGAGAAGAGAATCATCCCTGCCGTCGGCCACGGCATCAAAGTTATTTCGATGGACTTCTTTGTGAATGCGGACACGCCTATCGTCTGGCGCGGCCCATTAGTGGGTAAGATGGTCCAGCAGTTCCTTTCCGACGTGGACTGGGGCGATCTGGATTATCTGGTGGTCGATCTTCCTCCGGGGACAGGCGACGCTTCGTTGAGCCTGGCTCAAACGATACCGCTTACCGGACTAGTGGTGGTGGTGACGCCCCAAGGGGTGGCTTTGGCAGACGCAGTGAAGGCGATATCCATGTTCAAGCGGCTGGATGTGCCGATCCTGGGCGTCGTGGAGAATATGAGCTACTTCCTGTGCCCCCACTGCAGCGAACGTACCGATATCTTCGGCCATGGCGGCGCCAAAGAGATGGCGGACGAACTGGAGATCCCATTCCTGGGAGAGATCCCGATGGATCCTGTTATTCGCGCAGGTGGTGACGTTGGCCAACCGGTTCTGGTGATAGACCCGGAATCGACGCTTTCGCAGTCGTTCCGTGATATTGCAGGGCAGGTAGCAGCCAGGATCAGTCTAGAGAACCTGAAGCAAGAGGAAAAAGAGAAACAGGAAGATGAAAAGGGGGGAATTGAGTTCATAACCCCAAAGGGCTAGCTAAAAGCTGTCAGCTTTTGCAGATCGCTGCACAGGTAACAAAAGGGGGTCCAGGGCATTCAACGCGTCACGGGGGTGTTCCCTTTTTCCCTAACCAATGCAGTGATCAATTGGTTGTAGAACAATCGAGAGGCATAGCACGTGCTATGCCTCTCGACGTTATATATGGCCTATAAGCAATGGTAATGAGAACATTGGCCGCATGCCGGGCTGGCGGCAAACCTATAGCGGCCGCCCAAAAAGCTGATAGCTGGCTGCTAAATTGCTGATGGCTGATAGTAAAAAGAGGTTTGTGGAGCATGCAAGAGTACGATCTTGTCATTGTTGGAGGTGGCCCTGCGGGCTTGACAGCCGGGCTGTATGCCTCGCGAGCGAAGCTAAAGGCAGTGCTGATCGAAAAGAAGAGGCTGGGGGGCCAGCTTCTCAACACGGAATGGATCGAGGATTACCCCGGCTTCGAACGAATAAGGGGTGTGGAGCTGGCGCAGCGGATGGAGAACCAGGTGCGAAAGCTGGGACTGCAGATAGAATACGATGGGGTCAAGTGCGTCAAGCGCCATGGCATCCATAAGTTGGTCCAGTTGGAGAGCGGAAAGGAAATCCTCGCCAAAGCTGTTATCGTCACCGCTGGTGGCGAGCCCAGAAAACTGGGCGTTCCAGGCGAGGATGAGTTCATGGGACGAGGGGTTTCCTACTGCGCAATCTGCGATGGGGCCTTCTATCAAGACCAGGAAATCGCCGTAGTGGGTGGAGGCGATTCAGCTATAGAAGAAGCCCTCTTCCTCACCCGGTACGCCAGCAAGGTCCATATCATCCACAGGAGGTCGGCTTTCCGCGCACAATCGGTCCTGATGGATAGGGCGAAAGCCAACCCCAAGATACAGTTCCACCGGGATACCACTGTAGAGGCGATCCACGGCAGCGAGGGGGTAGACTACATCACGATCCGTCGTGACGACAGGCGGCAGAGGCTCGATGTCACCGGTGTCTTCATCTTCGTCGGATTCATCCCAAATACCGATCTGTTTTGCGGGCACGTGGAGCACGATCGGTACGGCTACGTGATCACCGACGCAAACATGGCAACGTCTACCAAAGGGATCTACGCCGCGGGCGACATCCGGTCCCAGGTTACGCACCAGATCACGACGGCGGTCGGAGATGGCACAACAGCCGCAATCGCTGCCGAGCGGTACATCGAAGGGATGCCCGAGAGGCTGGAGATTGCCTGGTCCGCGTAGCATTGACGGGGAAAGGGAGCCGAGTGGGCGGGAGAGCGGACCCCACCCCCCTGCCCCTCCCCGTTGCGGGGAGGGGCGAGGAGCTCCCTCTCCCTGGAGTTAAACCCCCTCTCCCTGAGGGAGAGGGTCGGGGTGAGGGGGAAGATCACAACCCAGCAAGAGGACCCTCACCCCGTGACGCTGCGCTCGCTCGCGTCACTTCTCTCCCACTACGGTGGGAGAGAAGATTCCGTATCTCTCCCCGTCCCCGCGTCCGCTCTTAGGAAGGCCGCCACACGATGTGGACCAGATTCCCCTGAGGGTCTCGATCCTTTAGGTACACC
>JBMNNU010000277.1:0-4405 GCA_050942695.1 Chloroflexota bacterium | reverse complement strand
GTCACATTTCTGGGCTACACGCCTCCGTAGTCCAGGGCCCTGTGCCCTGTCGTCCACGTTGACCTGCATCATCCAGGATGGCATATACCAACGAGGGCTGCAGGGCAGAGCGTCCTGCACTACGGGTGCATGAGAAGCTCTTCCCGGAAACATACGGACACCGCTGAGTACGGGATGGTTCACACGAACCGCCAGATCTGTAGCGTCGGACCTTGTGCCCGACGTGGTACCTCGTCGGGGCTCGTCCCCGACGCTACGTTGTGACCCGTGCCACGAACCATCCCACCTGATGCCTTCTGTGGCACTAAACTTGCCCCTCTACCGGGCCTAGCGAAGCTAGGGTTGTTCCAGGCATACGACCGGGAGGTACTTATGCAACAGGATGTCTCAACGTCAACCGCGATGCCCCGTGGGCGAAGGAGGGGGGGTACGCAAGAGACAATGGGAGAGAAGAATCTCCTAGAATATCTGAATGATGCCACCATGCGGATTAGCGAAACCAGCGGGCATATCGCCGAACAGGTAAGGACAAAACCATTGATCTATGGTTCACTAATCCTTGGCATTATCGGAGCCATAGTGGGAGCCCGCATCGCCCAAATGCAGGCTATGCAAAGGCGGAAGAATGTCTTCGAGAGAGCAATAGACACCATCAGCGATATCGGCTCCGTGATCGCCGCCCGTGCGTTCGGCAGACAGATGGGTCCTATCGAAACCTTACGGGAGAGAGGTCGAGAAGTCTCGCTCGGCACTCGAATGCTCGGTACGATGGGATGGACGCCAATGGCCGGGATGCCTCGGTTTGGGATGCAAAGAGAGCCGCGTGATACGATGAGTCAGGTTGGTTACGCTCTTAGCCTGATTCCGTTGACTATCGCATTCCTCCGGAATCCATTGGTGCGCGATTTTGGAATCCGACTCCTGTCCAGGAGAGGCTCGAGCCGTTAGTATCTAGTCTAGCACCGGCGCCGAAGGATCCTTTGCCGGCCCTTTGGCGCCGAATGCTATCTTAGAAAACCAGCAACGCCGCTTCGGCTTGCTACGGCGGCGCCCTCGAAACCCGGCTGAGATAGACGACAAACTAAGCCAGAAACAAGGTAGAAAGCCTTTCCCAAGCATGCTACAATGGCACCGGTGTTGGAGAGTTGCCAGCGCTTTTAGTCGGCCCTCTTCAGGATTGCCACATCTTAGCCCCTTTTCGAGCCAATTTACGAGGCTCGCTAGCAAGGATCGACAAGGTGGAGAGCTTCGTCGCCATCGATCTGGAGCTTACACCCTTTTTAGGAGACCAGCAGCGGATTATCGAAATCGCGGCGGTTAGATTTCGAGACGGCGAGGTGGCGGAAAGCTTCTCTAGCCTCGTCAATCCCCACTGCAGTTTGGACCTTAGAGTCTCCACCCTTACCGGGATCCGCTCCGATCAGATTGAGGATGCTCCGAGTTTCCAGAGCGTTTCGCCCGGTCTGATAGAGTTCCTGGGCGAGGATCCGTTGGTAGGGCAGAGTATCCATCTGGATCTGCACAGCCTCGCCACCAACGGAATAGAGCTGCACAATCCATCCATCGATACCTTCGAACTAGCTACCCTGTTAATACCTGGCCTCCCCTCTTACGATCTCGGAACAATTGCGCGGTCACTCGGCATCGAATCAGAGCGGGAACATCGAGCTCTATCCGATGCTCTGACAACTGGATACGTCTTCCTTGCGCTGCAAGACCGTATCAATCGACTGAGCCTCGATGTGCTGACTCAGATCCTCGCCCTCGCCAGACAGTTGACGGATTGGCCTCTCATGGAACTGTTCCATAAGGCTCAAAGACGCCGACTAAAGGCGCATTTCGTTGAGTCGGGAGAGGTAGGGACAGGCAGCAGTACACAGGACTCAGGACTCAGCACTCAGCACTCAGCACCCAGCGCTCAGCACGCAGGACTCAACAATAAGAATCTAGAACTTATACCTCCGAGTTCGTTGTCGGGCCAGCGGACAGTCTTGCGTCCGGTTCCAAACCCCGTTCCTTTGGACCTGGACGAGCTGAGTTCGCTACTCCGTCCGGGTGGCCCCATCGCCGCTTCTTTAGAAGGTTTTGAAGAACGCCAAGAGCAGATACGAATGATGGAAGCAGTTGCTAAGGCGCTCAACGAGGGGGGGCACCTGTTAGTAGAGGCTGGAACTGGCACCGGAAAATCGCTCGCATATCTTCTTCCTGCTATCTGTTACGCTGTTCGAAATGGCCGGCGAGCGGTAATATCGACCAACACCGTCAATCTCCAGGACCAGTTGTATCACAAAGACATCCCCATCCTACAGAAGTGTCTTCCTATGCAGTTCAGAGTGGCGTTGCTCAAAGGCAGGGCCAATTACCTCTGTTTACGTCGATGGCTTGTACTCTCGAGATCAACTAACCTCACTCCTTCAGAGATTTTGCTTTTGATCAAAACCCTCGTTTGGTTATCAGTAACTGAAACCGGCGATAAATCAGAGCTAAGCCTATCCGCAACCGACTCAGCATTGTGGTCCAGGGTGTCGGCCCAGGTAGAGTCCTGCGCCCTCTCTAGATGTCCCCACTACCGCCGCGGCACCTGCTTCGTCACCCGTGCCCGGCGGGCAGCCGAGGGCGCACATATCATCGTGGTCAATCACGCCCTTCTTCTGACTGATGCTGCGGCTTCAGGGGGGATTCTTCCGGAGTACTCACACCTTATAGTTGACGAGGCTCACCATCTGGAAGCAGAAGCCACAGAACAGCTCGGATTCAAGTTGAGCATGGCCGATTACTCTACCTACCTAGCCACAATCCAACAGAGCGACGACGGGCAACCTCCCACTGGCTTCATTCCAAACCTCCTGGCTTCGCTCAGAGCATCCAGCGTGGACTCGAACGAACTTCAAGCTCTCCGCGACCTGATCTCTGCCGTCGAGGGCGCGATTTCGGCCGCTCGAGAGGATGGGGCTACTTTCTTCGGCACCCTCCAATGCTTTTTGCATGATCAAATCGAGGAGCGATCCAGGAACGGCCTTCGCTTGCGAATAACCTCTTCCACTCGTGCGCAACCGGGGTGGTCAGAAGTCGAGGTATGCTGGAGTGTACTACATGGACGGTTATCAGGGTTACACGCGGCACTCATCAGGTTAGAGTCGGCGATCCAGCTCTTGGGGGATGAGCAACTGTTGGATCGAGAGGGGATACTGGCAGAATTGGCGGGATTGGTGGTTGTCTTGGCGAGAATCTGCTCGCATGGCCAGGAGGTGATCTCCTTGCCCACATCCAACGGTATCTATTGGATCGAAGGAGGGGCGCACCTTGACGAGCTGACCATCAGGTCAGCCCCACTACACGTCGGAGAGGCGCTCAACAACACGCTCTTCTCTTGCAAAGACACGGTGATCCTTACCTCGGCCACATTAACCACTGAGGGTAGCTTTGACTATATTAAGGAACGGCTGGGCTTGGAGGAGGCCAGCGAGTTAATGCTCAACTCGCCTTTCGACTACGTTCGATCTACCCTACTCTATATAGCGCAAGATATCCCTGAGCCGACTCGTCCATCCTGCCAGAGGGCGGTGGAATCGGTTATAGCCAACCTGGCTATCGCGATGGAGGGTCGCACGTTGGTGCTTTTTACATCCCACGCCCAATTGAGATCGACGAGCAGCGCGATCAGATCGCGATTGGAAGAGCAAGGGATTATCCTCCTAGCACACGGTTTGGATGGATCGCGACGGCGATTGCTGCAAGCTTTCAAAAGCAGCCCTAGAGCCGTGTTGATGGGAACCAGCAGCTTCTGGGAAGGGATTGACGTCGTTGGGGAGGCGTTAAGCTGCCTGGTGATCGTCAAGCTGCCGTTTTCGGTGCCAACCGACCCAGTCTTCGCCGCTCGCAGTGAGGTATTCGATGAACCATTCCGACAGTACTCAGTGCCTCAGACCATCCTGAGGTTGAAGCAGGGGTTCGGGCGGCTAATCCGCAGCAGCACTGATCGCGGTGTCGTCGTGATGCTGGACAGTAGAGTAGGCAACAAGTACTACGGCCCAGCATTCATTCACTCTTTGCCTCAGTGTACTGTCCAGATGGGGCCAGCGGCACATGTAGTAGAGCGAGCTCGTGAATGGTTTAGGTGAACTACCAGGTTCACCCTCAATCGTAGCTCAACGACTTTTTTTTCAGGGAGTCGATTATCCTTTGAGCTTTAGCGCGGCGTTTTTGGCGAGCTGCGTCGATTGTCTGTTCAAGCAGCTCAGTATCACGGCCGTCCTCTTGCAGCTCGTCAACATACACTGCCTCTCCATCATCGGTCACAAGGTAGTGCCGGTCGCCATTTACGTCAACATACAGCTTCATCGGTGACCCCCTCAAATCCCTTAGGCAGATGGTCCGCCGGATAGGTGTAAGTCGTTAATAATAT
>JBMNNU010000012.1:0-23266 GCA_050942695.1 Chloroflexota bacterium | reverse complement strand
CCACCGTTTCAACTGCGAAAGCTGCCGGCCGGTTACCGCGGTACCCAGAGAAGCAACGACGTTTCTATAGCCGTGCTGGTGGGCCATGAGAGCATCCATGTAACCTTCCACGATCACAGCGCGACCCGTTTGCCGTATCTCCTTTTTTGCTTTATCAACGGCATAGAGGCAGCCTCCCTTGTCGAATAGTGCAGTTTGAGGGGTGTTCAGATATTTTGGTTGAGCATCATTAGAGAGGCTCCGTCCACCAAACCCAACTAGCCTCCCGGCATTATCCCGGATCGGGAAGATCACCCGCGATCGGAAGCGGTCATAAAGAGCGCCAGACTCGTTTTCTCCAGCCAGCCCCGCCTGAAGAATCTCCTCCCTACTAAAACCTAGTTGCAGCAAATGGTGGGCCAGCCCTGCGCCGGAGTCAGGAGCAAAGCCTATTTCGAAATCGGCGATGCTCTCCGCTGAGATCTGGCGCCGCCGCAAATACTCCCTTGCTCTTGCGCCGGCTGGGCTCGCCAGCATCGATCGAAAATGAGCAGCCGCGGCTTCGTTGGCGGCATAAAGCTTCTCCACACCCCCATCGGGCTGCTGCCCCCGTTCGGATGAGCGTAGCTCCACCCCCGCCCTTGCTGCCAGGATCGCCAAGGCTTCAGCGAAATCCACGTTCTGGCTTCGCATAACAAAGGTGAAGATATCCCCTCCTTCGCCGCATCCAAAGCAGTGCCAGCTTCCCGTTTCCGGAAAGACGACGAACGAAGGCGTCTTTTCGACGTGGAATGGGCATAGCCCTTTGAGGCTTTTCCCGGCCTTTTTCAGGAGTACCCTCTCGGATACTATATCGGCAATATCCAGCCGCGCCTTTATCTCTTCGGCAATACTTTCGGGCATAATGCCCCTCACCCCTCGGGAATAAACAGATCTCGGTAGAGCTTAATAGCGTAGCGATCGGTCATGCTGGCGATGTAATCCCCTACCCATCGCTCGATGGGCTCTTCTGCGGAACGGAGCCTCAGCTCTTCAGGCAACTCGTCCGGATGCGTTACAAAGTAATGGAACAGTCTATCAATCAGATAGCTGCCTTTCAGCGCTTGGTCGAGAGCGTATCCGGAGAGGTACACACGCTGGAAAAGGAACTCCCGTAGAGCATCCATGTGTATCAACATTTCGGCGCTGGGTCGGATAGCCAGATCACCCTGTGTGTGGTGATCCGGGAGCCGGCCTTCGGCCACATCTCGACAGTTGGTAATTATGTCGACTACCATGGCGTTGATTCTTTCCCGACCGCTTCTCCCCAAGGCCATCACGATCGGCCGCGGCACATCGTCTTCCCCAATCACCCCTGCCCGAACTGCATCTTCAAGGTCGTGATTGATGTAGGCAATACTATCTGCAACGCGAACGATCTGCCCTTCTAGGGTTGTGGATACCCCATCCGTTCCGGCTGCAATGCTTTCACGAACCTTGCTGTGAAAGAGAATACCCTCTCGTACCTCCCAGGTGAGGTTCAGGCCACGCCCATCCTTTTCCAGGATTTCTACCACCCTGAGGCTCTGCTCGTTGTGGCGAAATCCTCCAGGTATCAACCCGTTTAGCGCCTCTTCACCTGCGTGGCCGAACGCTGTGTGGCCCAGGTCGTGGCCTAGGGCAATCGCCTCGGTTAAGTCTTCGTTCAGCCGTAACGCTCGAGCTATCGTCCGAGCAATTTGGGATACTTCTAGAGTATGGGTTAACCTAGTTCTAAAGTGGTCCCCCGCTGGGGCAACGAAGACCTGGGTTTTATGTTTCAGCCTCCGGAAGGCTTTACTGTGGAGAATCCTATCCCTATCTCGCTGATATGGTAGCCGCCACGGGCACTCTTCTTCCAGCAATTCCCGCCCTCTGCTGGTTCGAGCTTTTGCTGCCAGAGGCGATAATCTCTCCTCATCCTTCGCTAATCGGTCACGGACTGTTTCCACCGTTTAGTCCCTTCGGAGAGTCCTCGCAAGCGAGGATGTACAAATAGATGGATAGTAATTACCGTAGGGGCGACGCGTGCGTCGCCCCTACCTACAGGATCGAGAATGGTTAGGGCAGGTCAGTTCTGGCTAGCCCTAACAGGCAAGTCTAAGACCTGCCCATACTCCACAAAACTACTTATCCTTCTCTGCCTGGCCTATCGCGGCCTGGGCGGCAGCCAATCGGGCTACCGGCACACGGAAGGGCGAGCAGCTTACGTAGTTCAGTCCAACCATGTTGCAGAATTCGATGGAGCTTGGATCTCCACCATGCTCACCGCAGATGCCGACCTCCAAGTCTGGGCGGCTAGCGCGACCCAACTCCACAGCCATCTTGATCAGCTTGCCAACGCCATCTCTATCCAGTGTCTGGAATGGGTTGACAGGCAAGATTTTGCGGGTGACGTACTGAAGCAGGAACTTGCCCTCGGCATCGTCTCTCGAGTAGCCGAAGGTAGTCTGAGTCAGGTCGTTGGTGCCAAAGCTGAAGAACTGGGCCTCCTTTGCGATCTCGTCGGCTGTGAGAGCAGCTCTCGGGATCTCAATCATGGTTCCAACCTTGTAGTGGAGGTCCACGCCAAATTCTTTAATGATCTGATCCGCTATCGGTACGACCTGCTCCCGCACAAGCTGCAGCTCGTTGACGTGGCCAACCAGAGGGATCATGATCTCGGGCTTAACATCAACGCCCTCTTTCTTCAGCTCGCAAGCGGCGGTAATGATCGCCTTCACCTGCATCTCGATAATCTCAGGATAGAGGATGCCGAGCCGGCAACCGCGCAGGCCGAGCATCGGGTTGGCCTCACGCATGGACTCGACGGCCTTCAGCAACTGCTCCTTCTGAGCGATCTCTTCCTCGTCTCCGCCCTTCAGCTTCAGCTCGGTCACTTCCACTAATAGGGTCTCGAGGTCGGGCAGGAACTCGTGGAGTGGAGGGTCGATCGTCCGGATGATGACCGGCAGCCCGGCCATCGCCTGGAAAATGCCTCTGAAGTCGCCTTTCTGGATCGGCAGTAGCTCATCGAGAGCGGACTTGTAGTCGCCGATTACGGAAGCACCTTCCTTTTCCAGAGCGGCAATTCGCTCCTGAATCGCCTCCTTCTTCTCGGCAGGAGCAACGTCCAGCTCCGCCTTCGCCTTCTCGATCTCATTAATGAATCGGGACGCCTCCGGCGCAGCCAGAATCATCCTCTGGACGATCGGCAAGCGATCGGTTTCCATAAACATGTGCTCGGTCCGGCAGAGGCCGATACCCTCGGCTCCATACTCACGAGCCTTGAGCGCATCCCTGGGGTAGTCTGCGTTGGCCCAAACACCCAATCGTCGCTTCTCATCGGCCCACTTCAGGATCTGGTCCAGATCCCTCATTTCGGCAAAGCTGGGGGCTCGCACGGGGATCTCACCGGCAAACACCTCTCCGGTAGCACCGTCGATGGAGATAACATCGCCCTCCTTTACCACCTTCCCATTGGCGGTGAACTGGCGCTTATCCTGGTTCACGATAATACTTTCAGCACCGGAGACGCAGGGCTTACCCATTCCCCTGGCCACTACTGCAGCGTGGCTGGTAGCGCCACCGCGAGATGTGAGGACACCCTGAGCCGCGATCATGCCGTGCACATCGTCGGGAGAGGTCTCTTGCCGAACGAGGACTACCTTCTGGCCTTGGCTGGCCCAATGCTCGGCTGTATCCGGATCGAAGACTACTTTGCCTACAGCGGCGCCGGGGGAAGCGTTCAAACCCTTGGCTAGCATCCGGTTGGCTTTGATCGCATCATCCTTTGCCTTTTGATCGAAGTTCGGGAGCAGCAACTGGACGACATGGTCTGGCTCAATCCGCATGATGGCCTCTTCGGGGGTGATGATCCCCTCATTGACCATGTCGACGGCGATCTTCACTGCAGCCTGAGCAGTTCGCTTACCGGACCTGGTCTGTAGCATGTACAGCTTACCGCGCTCAACTGTGAACTCCATGTCCTGGACATCCCTGTAGTAGCGCTCCAGCCTCTCAGCAATCTTGCTGAACTGTTCGGCGACCTCGGGCATCTGCTCTTTCAACCGGGCAATGGGCTCGGGTGTGCGGACACCGGCTACCACATCCTCGCCCTGCGCGTTGATCAGATACTCGCCGTACAGCTCCTTCTCGCCTGTCGAAGGGTTGCGAGTGAAGGCCACGCCTGTTCCGGAGTTGTCCCCCATATTGCCGAACACCATGGTCTGGATATTCGCCCCGGTGTACAGGTCGTGGGGGATTTTGTTGTAATTCCGGTAGTCGATTGCCCGCTTGCCCATCCAAGAGCCAAAAACGGCGTCGATAGCCAGTCGCATCTGCTCGTATGGATCGGTCGGGAAGTCCTTGCCGGTCTCTTGCTTGAAGATTACCTTGTATTCATCGACGATTTGCTTCAAGGAATCGGTACTGAGGTCGGCGTCGTACTTCGCGCCGGTCTTCTTTTTGTATTCCTCGAGAACGTGCTCGAACTTGTTGCCGTCGATGCCCATAACAATGCGGCCAAACATGGCGATAAAGCGTCGATAGGCATCGTAAGCGAAATGCTCGTTGTTGGTGAGTGCGGCTAGTCCCTTTACGGTCTCATCGTTTAGGCCAAGGTTGAGAACGGTGTCCATCATTCCGGGCATGGAGAATTTGGCGCCCGACCGGACAGAAACTAACAGAGGGTTCTTAGGATCTCCAAATGTTTTGCCTGTTTTCTTCTCTACTTCTTTGAGCGCTTCTAGAGTCTGCTCCCACATTCCATCGGGGAACTTCTTGCCCAGTTTGTAGTACTCTGCACAAGCTTCAGTAGTAATCGTGAAACCCGGGGGCACAGGCAACCCGGCCTTGGTCATCGATGCCAATCCTGCGCCCTTGCCTCCGAGGAGGACTTTCCAATCAGCTTCCCCCTCTTCGAATAAATAAACCCATTTCTTACCTTTGGTCTGGACTCCCGCCATAAGGTAATTCTCCTCCTTATTGCAGTTACTGCGACTTACGGAACAGTATTGGCATCCAACACCAACTTGTTGGCCCGCTATGTACGCAGCTCATTTGAAAACTAGTCTTTACTATTTACCAATCCGGCGATTGTTTGTTAAGAGAGCGAGTGCCGGGCGGTCAGTAGCGAGGTGGACTTCTTACTCGCTACTTACTACCTGCTTCATGCTACTCGCCCTAGCTGTTGTAGGACGTGATCTAACAGCCGAAAGCGTCGGCAAACCAGTGAGGTAAATCATCGATCGGAACCCGCTCCTGGGACATTGTATCTCGGTCCCTAATGGTAGCGGCGTTATCTTCCAGGCTCTGGAAATCCACGGTCACACAGTAAGGAGTCCCGATTTCGTCCTGGCGCCGGTAGCGACGCCCGATACTCTGAGTATCGTCGTACATGGTCATCAATCGAGATTGCACCGTTTTTTGAGCTTTTTTCGTGAGGTCGATCAGATCCGGCTTTTTTGAAAGTGGCAGGAAAGCGACCTTGATAGGAGCCAGGTCACGATGAAGACGCAGCACAACCCTGACACCATCCTTATCCTGCTCCTCATCGTAGGCATCGATCAGAAAAGCCAGCATCGCTCGATCAGCCCCAGCCGAAGGTTCGATAACGTACGGGAGGAATCGCTCCTTAGTTTGGTCGTCAAAGTAGGTGAGGTCTTGGCCGCTGAAGGCCTGGTGCTGTTTGAGATCGAAATCAGTCCTGTTGGCTATACCCTCTAACTCGGACCAGCCAAAGGGGAAGTTGTATTCGATATCCACAACAGCTTTCGCATAGTGGGCCAATTCATCCCTGGCGTGCTCCCTTAGCTGCAGGTTCTCCTTACGTATCCCGTAGCGCTCGTACCAGGAAACTCTCTCCTTGACCCAATGGGAATGAATTTCTTCATCTGCACCAGGCTTGACGAAGTACTCTATCTCCATCTGCTCGAACTCGCGAGTCCTGAAGGTGAAATTGCCGGGCGTAATCTCGTTCCGGAACGCTTTTCCAACCTGGGCAATGCCGAAGGGCAGCTTTCTCCTGGTGGTTGTTAGCACGTTCTTGAAATTGACGAAGATACCCTGCGCCGTCTCCGGCCTGAGGTAGGCAACTGCTGCCTCTTCCTCAACCGGGCCTACGAATGTCTTGAACATAAGGTTGAACTGGCGCGCCTCGGTCAGTTCGCCTCCACAGGAAGGGCAAACCGTTCCCGGCAGTTGATCTGCACGGAATCTTTGCCTGCAGGCTTTGCAGTCCACCAGGGGATCAGTGAAGCTCTCCAGGTGCCCAGAAGCTCGCCATACCTGGGGGTGCATTAAAATGGCAGCGTCGATGAGCACCATATCATCGCGCTCTTGAACTACGCTCTTGATCCAAGCAGCCTTGACGTTGTTTTTCAGAAGGCTGCCTAGAGGACCGTAATCCCAGGTATTGCCAAAACCCCCGTAGATCTCACTACCGGGAAAAACGAAACCGCGTCTCTTGCATAACGAGACGATCTTATCCATGTCTGGAATGGGACGACCCACGATTCCTCCTAGCTCAGAAAAAAGACCTGCTCGCACCCTAATAGGCGAGAGGCCCCCATCCTGACGAGATAATAAACGACGATATCATCAAAGTCAACGACACTGAGATGCTGAGTAAGTTAAAGATAGAGATTATTTTTATTATAATACCAATCACCCTGCATCATCACGTGCCCCTATTCTATTACCAAAAGCTGGGGATGGATTCAACAAACCCATTTTTATAAGCTGATCCCAATGCTCGGGCTTTAGCATCTCTGGACGACGCTGAAGTGTGCGCAGCAGGCGCTGCTCGTTTCGCCAGCGTTCGACCAGCGCATGGTTTCCGGAGAGCAGTACCTCTGGGACCTCCATTTCGCGAAAAGTGGCCGGTCGCGTGTATTGGGGATATTCTAATAGCCCCGCGGAGAACGACTCTTCCTGCGCCGACTTCTCCTCTCCCAACACCTCCGGGATCAGGCGAGCCACAGCGTCGCATACAATCATAGCCGGCAGTTCCCCACCGGTCAGAACGTAATCCCCTATAGATAGCTCATCATCCACCAGGTGCTGCCTTACCCTCTCATCCACACCCTCATAGTGGCCGCAAATCAGGATCAGATGACCCCGCAGGGCCAGATCTTGAGCTATCGTTTGGGAAAATCTCCTGCCTTGAGGGGTCATGAGCACCACCCAGGAATCTTCATGCCGAACGGCTTCCACTGCAGAGAAAATAGGGTCCGGCTTCATCACCATCCCCGGTCCGCCGCCAAATGGATAATCGTCCACCATTTGATGCTTGCCGATGCCGTAATCCCGAAGATTGTGCAGATGGATTTCCAGCAACCCTCGCTCTACCGCTCGAGCTATTATGCTTTCCTGGAACGGTCCGGCAAACATCCCAGGAAACAAAGTTATTATGTCAAATCTCATTGATATCTGCTCTACAAAGGGCTACCCCTTTGCACCCTCCGCGCCTTTTCCTTAGCACAAGACAGCGTAGTTATCCTATACAGCCACTCAGATATTAATGATAGCACCTATTGAGGATTTCGCGAGTAGCGATCTGTCATGCCGCACACATGCTCAGGAAGCAATATGGGGATTCGGGATGACAAGGCTGGCGTTCCTTGGCGCAATAAAGCTCTGGTTGACAGGATAGAAGACTCAGGGTGCCCAGGTGGAGGCTCGGAATGGACTTTTCTAGTGCTCACCACCTCTACGAAGAGGCGGCGCTGTAGCCCGACCTTGAATGTGATCGCCACCGAAAGTGTGAGGAAGCAGATCACTGAGGATGAAGCTCTCTACATCATTCCCGTTCGAAACGATAATCATCAGTTCGCGGTTAAACTCCGAAAGAAACTGGCGGCATGCACCGCATGGAAATGGCAGCTCCGGCCCTTCTGCGTACACGGCCAAGATTTCAAAATCCCGCCGCCCGGCAGACACTGCAGCAACTGCAGCCGCTCGTTCCGCGCAAAGACTTACACCGTACGATGCGTTTTCCACATTGCAACCGGTGAACAACTGCCCATCCCCTACGCACGACAGCGCACTCCCCACCCTATAGCCAGAATATGGAGCGTAGGCCTTAGACGCAGCCGCCCGTGCTTTCTCAATCAGATCCAGGCGAATGCCCTTCTCACTCTCTCGCACCGTTATCATTCTCCGATTCGGTGTCCTCGGGATTTATCACCGCTACTTTGACTTTCTTGATACGCTTTCCCGCTGTTGACAGCACTGAGATTGCAACTCCATCAACGGTTATCTCGTCACCTATGACCGGGATCTTTCCCAGCCGATTGTATACCAGACCACCGACAGTGTCGTACTCGCCGTTGGTCAGCATGATATCCAAAGTCTCGTTCACGTCGTGGATCGATACTCGGGAGTCGAAAATGGCCTCCTGATCGTTGATCTTCTCGATCAGCTTCTCTTCGATATCATATTCGTCCTGGATATCACCAACTATCTCCTCGACAAGGTCTTCGATGGTGACAATCCCAGCGGTGCCGCCGTACTCATCAACGACGATCGCCAAATGCGTCTTATCCCGCTGCATCTCCTTCAACAGCTCATCGATCTTTTTCGATTCCGGAATGAAATATGGAGGCCTTGCAAGGCTTCGAGCTGGCTTGTCTAGAGAGCCCACCTCCATATCTCGAAGCAGTTCTTTAACGTGGACAACCCCTACGACGTTATCGATAGTCCCCTCATAGATCGGTATTCTGGAGTGGCCTCTGGTTTTGATCGTCTCCAGCACAGCCCTCAAAGGTTCCGATGCATTTACGGCCGCTACATCGACGCGGGGTACCATGACCTCCCGCGCCGTTCGCTCACCCATAGTGAATATGCTCTCGATCATGTCCTTTTCTTCTTCTTCCAGAGTCCCCTCATGCTCAGCCGCGTCCACCATCATGCGAAGTTCTTCTTCGATATCGGGGGCATTCAGGCCAAAGATCCTAGGCTCCTCTGGAAAAATCCTTCGAGTGAACCACACCAGCAGCAGGGTTATGGGCGTCAATAGCAGGCGCAACGCTCGTATGGGCGCCCGAAGTAGATAGAGAGTCCCTTCGGGTCGCCTCTTACCTATCGATCTAAAAGCCACCTGCACCCAGATCAGACCCAACAGCGCCAAAGCGCTGAGCAAATAAGCAACCGGATGCTCGTAGCCTATGGTTCGGCCTATAAGGAGCAATACGATAATGGCAGAGATCGACAGAGCTAAGGCGTTTGCGACCGCCATAGAGGCGCCGAGGGGAGCGCCTTGCTCCACTAGCGATACGATTGTTCGAGCTTTGGCCACGCCCTCTCCGGCGAGATGGCGTAACCGTCCTTTGTTAAGTTTCACCGCGGCCGCTTCTGCTGCAGAGCTTCCGGCGACAACCAGCACCAGAAACAGCAGCGCGACCAATTCAGTTAACAAAAAAACCTCCTATAGAAATAGGCTGCTCATGGAGATATCTTTGTGAATTCGAAGGATCGACTCCGCTATCAACGGCCCGACGCTTAGGACATTCACCTTTTCCGGGAGCTGCCCGAGTTTGGTCGGCACGGTGTTGGTAACCACCACCTGCTTAATCGGAGATCGATCAATCGCCTCCAGAGCATCCTGCGCGAAAACACCATGTGTTGCGCATGCGTAGACTTCCGATGCACCCCGCTCCAACAACGCCTCGGTGGCCGATAACAGGGTCTTGCCGGTTGAGATCATGTCATCCACGATGATGGCCGGTTTACCCTCTACATCACCTACCATCTCCAGCTCACGGCCGTTCAGCGGATCGCGTCGCTGGCGATAGATAATGGCCAAGGATGCGCCTATCCTCTCCCTGAATTCGTTGGCGCGGGCTACGCCGCCGGTGTCAGGAGATACTACTACCGCGTCCTGAAGCAACAGCCTCTCGAAGAAAGCGGATAGTATCGAAGCGCCTTTTAAGTGGTCCACCGGGATATCAAAGAACCCCTCCATTGCCGCCGAGTGGAGGTCCAGGGTTAGAATCCGGTCGGCGCCAGCGACTGCAATCACGTTAGCTAATAACTTACCGGAAATCGGTTCGCGGCTCTGGGCTTTCTTTTCCTGCTTTGCGTAAGCCATATAGGGAATCACGGCTGTGACCCTGGAGGCGGATGATCTCCTCACCGCGTCAATCATCAACAACAGCTCAATAATGTGGTGGTCCACCGGCGTGCAAAGGCTTTGCACCACGAAAACATCAGAACCCCGTACATTTTCCTCTAATCGAATCCTGGTTTCTCCATCCTCGTAAGTGCTGACCAGAGCCCGGCCTCGCGGCAAGCCGAGACGCTCCACGATTTCGGCGCTCAATCCAGGGTTGGAATTACCTGCGAAGATCTGTAGCCTGGCCTCCAAAGCCGCCTCCTATGGTTCGGAAAAGATGAATCGACTAGCCTTTGTCAGTTGTCTGTTCCTCTTTCTCCCGTGCCGGTACCCCAAACACCAGCTTCCCGGGAGGAACATTCTTGGTCACTACGGAACCGGCGCCGGTAGCAGCTCCATCTCCAATCTCCACAGGCGCGCGTAGGAGCGTATCGCTGCCCAGAAACACGTTTTTGCCCACCACAGTTTTGTGTTTCTGCTTCCCATCGTAGTTGCAGGTGATCGTCCCGGCGCCAATATTGGTGCCGGCTCCGATTTCAGCATCACCTATGTAGCTGAAGTGGTGCATTTGCACCCCTTCGCCGATGGAGCTGTTCTTGATCTCTGCATAGTTACCCAGCTTTACATCCGAGGCCACTCTGGAGCCAGGGCGCAGGTGTGAGAAGGGGCCGATAACAACCCGGTCTTCCACCCGGCTCTCCTCAACTACGGAAGCGAAAACCGTGCAGTCGTCACCAATAGTGGAGTCTGTGATTATGGAGTTGGGACCAATCTCGCACCGTTCACCTATGGAGGTGTTACCACGCAGGTGAGTGCCGGGGTGGATTATCGAATCCGCTCCGATAGTGACTGCTCTGCTGAGGTAGGTTGTCGACGGGTCTATCACTGTAACGCCCTTCGACATTGCCTCTCGGCACAACCGGGCTCTCATGATGCTGTCGGCCGCAGCTAACTGCTGCCGATCGTTGACTCCCATCACCTCGCTGGCATCCGGTGCGACCACCGCTCGTACTCTCTCTCCCTGGGCAACCGCCAGCGCCACCAGATCAGTTAGGTAATACTCGCCTTTGGGGCTCTTTTCCAGCTTATCGAGGTTGGCGAACAGCCACGGCCCATTGAAGCAATACAGGCCGCTGTTGATCTCGGTGATTGACTTTTGCCCTTTAGCAGCGTCCGCTTCTTCCACGATAGCCGCGACTAATCCGGCTTCGTCTCGAACGACTCGGCCGTAGCCTGAAGGGTGCTCCAAATGGGCGGACAGCAACGCAATAACGGCATCGTCTAAGGATGCCGCCATCTTCGAAATGCTGGATGAAGAGATGAGTGGCGTATCGCCACAGAGGACAAGCACTCGATCCGGGATCGTCTCAAATGCCCGGACAGCCTGCTGTACAGCATGACCCGTCCCCAGTTGGGGTTCCTGGATCACGTACCGAACCGAATCTCCGACGACCGACCTTACCTGTTCACTCTGGTGCCCTACCACCATGATGATCTCAGCGACATTGGCACCACGAGTGGAGTCCAACACGTGGGAGATCATAGGATCGCCGGCAATGCGGTGAAGGATTTTGTGAACGCGCGACCGCATCCTAGTACCCATCCCTGCTGCGAGGATGATGGCTACCAGAGGGTCTTCTTCATCAGTTTGTTCGGGAAGTTCTTCCATAAAATAGAGAAGGTTTGTGCTACCGAGGCAGCGTCCGGATCAGCATATTCGGTCCTTAGACCCTGTATCACCGTACACTACTCGGATATTACCAACACACTCCTTTCTAAATGTTACCTGAGCTTCAACGCCGATGTCAAGGAAAAATTTATCCTGTAACGGCTGGTACAGGATAGCGAATCTCGTACCTATCCTTTTTTAGGAGACACCGGTCTTTTCGCCTTGATTATTTCACCCTAATTACCCGGCCACCGGTCATTTTCGGAAGATCGGCAGGGTTTAGTCTAAAGACAGCATTGGGGTTGCCCGCGGCTGCCCATATCTCCGGGTAACCAACCAAATCCTCGTCGATAAAGGTTTCCAACTTTTTCGTATGGCCGACGGGAGGCACCCCACCGATAGTGAAACCGGTATTTTGCCGAACGAAATCAGCATCAGGCCGCTCGATAGGCTCAGAAACCAGTTCGCCAAACCTCTTTTCGTTCACCCGGTTGGCTCCGCTAGCGATAACAAGATATGGTTTCCCTGAACGCTTACCGCGAAACACCAGCGATTTGGCTATCTGTCCGATCTCGCAACCAACCGCCTGCGCAGCTTCGAAAGCGCTCCTGGTTGTTTGGCTCATTTCCTCTACCCGATAAGGAAATCCCATCTCTTTTAGGATGTCCTGAACTTTTTGCGCGCTCGGGCTCAACATCTCCGGAATAACGTCCCCTTTCCTCGAAAAGCTGCATAATAGAGTGGGTGGCCAGTTTGTACGATGTTTGAATTGAAGTCAAGGAAAAAGATTGAGGATCCCGGCCATTTCGAGTGGCCGGGATCTTTCAAAGGGCGAAAACAAAGCTAACCGGTTGCCGGTAGCTTTCTTACTGGTAGATGACAACCGAAGGGGTAGGCTCCAACGCCATCACCTCTTCCGGAGTGAACATACCGGGATCCTGGTCGTAGAACAGTTTGATTCCCGAGAACTCCAGCGGTTGCTGCATTATCATATCCCATGTATCTAGCTTGAGCCACTGGGAGCCAAAGCCGTCCATATCGAGCACCAAGTCAACTACTGGGCTGCTTCCTATGTTCCACTTATCCGGCACCATATTTTCGGTGAACTGGTGCACTATCAAAACCTTGGGGGGCAACCCGAACTCATTGATGATCCCATCCAGATAGTTGATGGCATAATTCACGTCACCCGAAACGGTGTGGCCGATCTCCTGTCCGGGTAACTGCCCCGACCACATATCGAACTCCGGGTCTAGCGCCAGGTGCACATCCGGCTCCTGCAACCATGGTCGGAGGTATTCCAGTTCGTCTGCGACGGTGCTATGGCCGACTTGGACATCCAGGACCAGGTGGAAACCGTAGGCTCGTGCCTCGGCTAGCATCTCATCGATTATCTCCGGATACTCCTGTCGCCGGTACAGCCCATCGTCTCCCGGGCTATCCATGGCGACCACTGCGATCAATTCATACGCTGGTAGAATATTTTTGTCGGTGTAAGGGGCATAGGCATCCGCCTGCCTTTGTAGACGCCCGGCTAGGTCCGCTCCTGAGAACTGCCCCAGGACCCCCATTAATCCGGTATGTGGATTACCATACCAGGTCACCATCAGGTTGTTGGCCAGCAACGAGCCAGCAGCCTGAGCAGTGGCTCGTTCTGTAGCATTGTTTCCCGTCGCATCTGCGCTACCAACCGGCAGCATCGATAGCGCAACAGCAAAAATCAGAGCAGCTATCAGCAAAGGTTTTGCACCAAATCTCATCATCGATTGTACCCCCAATAGGATGTCGTCAATCGGCCGAACAACGGCTAAGGGCTTTGCCGCCAACTGGCAAGTTGACTGTGATCCCAGCCCTCCAATGGGCAGGTAAAGGGGACAACGCAGGAGAGGTGCCAATCATTTCGAAGCAGGGCATGGTTCACGGCACGAGTCACAATGTAGCGTCAGGCCTTGTGCCTGACGTGGTACCCCGTCGGGGACGAGCCCCGATGTTACAGCTCGTCGGGGACAAGCCCCGACGCTACAAATCTGGCTGTTGGTGTGAACCATCCCCGAAGCAGGGCCGCGAGCCTGTGTAGAAAAGACTCGCGGCCTCGATGGAGGTTGCTGTTGCGCTTATCGAAATGCGAGAGCTAACAGTCCACCTGCTATGAGCGAGAAAACTACTGTGACGATAAAGACGGCAATCCAGCCAATCACTACGGTGATAATTGCCTTGCCCGTATCGAAATCCAGCGCCTGCCGTACGGCGACGACTCCAGCAACAAGAGCCCAGATCGATCCGGCAAAAGTGATTAACGGGCCGACGCAAGGGATGAAGGAGAAGAAGCCAAGGATGTTGGGGGTATATGCGAAACCGAGTGTCCGCAGCAATTCACCGGGAGTGGCAATCCCCCCGAAGAACGACGTACCAATCCAATAGGTAAGGAAAGCCCAGATAACCCATCCAATGATAGCAACAACTAGAGAAGTAATGAGTAACATGATGGCCGCGCCGGGTTCGCTGATGTTGGTTATCGCGCTGCCTAATGCTGAAATGAAACTGACCACTAGAACAACGAGGAACGCTTGACTCGTTCCGGTCGTGTCTCGCTCTACTTCTTCATACACTCCGGTGTCCAGCATCGCCGCTTTGATCATCTTGTCGATTGGCATCCCTTTGTTCCTCCCTTTTTGAAATTCGTTTCGACTTCGCGTCCAGAGCGTACCGCACCCACAGTGCGAAGCGATGCGGGTGGGGACAACGAACTCGAACTTACTTCAGGCTTAGGCGACAGCATAAACTGATATAAGCGCGCTGTAAAGGGGGTTCGGGGAAAAGTGGTAAATAAAAATGTTTACAGGCAACGATTGTGATCTCCGTTGTTGCGATTTTGATCTACACGATCGGCGCAGCGGCCTGTAAGCCTTCTATTTACCAGAGTATTGCTCAGGCTGAAGTTTGGACTCACCTGCCGTTAAAGTTTGAGCGATCAATGGGTGAAAGCCCCAACCGGCAAGGTTATCCGACGTTGCCTTTGCTGCGGTGTGTGAAAGAAAGCGAGAGAAGATCGCTGGACCGGCGCCGGAGAGATGTACTCGATCGGCGCCCGCCCTCAACATAGCTTCACGGTATGTGGCCAACTTTGGAAAAATAGAGTCGGCCACATCCTCAAAAGTATTCCCCATTAGCTCCTCCGTGACCTGCGCACCATGGATAACGGCCTCCACCAGTTTCTTGGTCCGTTCTCCTGAGGACCAATTGCCAGGCCTAAGCATTTGATACAAGGTGGCGGTCTTGGTCGACAAGTTGTGCGGAGGGATCAACAGCACTAGCCAGTTTGTGGGGGCGATGTCGGGTAGGCGGTCAACCAACTCACCTCTTCCTCTCACCAGAGCTGTACCACCGGACAGGAAGAAGGGAACGTCGGAACCAATACCGGCGGCCAACTGTTCCAACCGTTGGTGGGAGAAGCTTAAGCCCCAGAGATGGTTCAAACCAACCAGCGCTGCGGCAGCGTCTGCGCTGGCGCCTCCCAGGCCTGCTGCTTCCGGGATGCCTTTATTAAGCGTGATGTGCGCTCCCATTGCTCGACCCACTGCCTGTTGCAAAACCGTGGCGGCTCGCATCGCCAGGTTATCCGGCCCCGCCAGGTGGCATAGGTCGCATTCCAGCGAGGTCTCATCTGCAGGCTCCAAGATGACCTCGTCAAATAAGCTGATGGACTGCATTACGCTCCGGATCTCGTGGAATCCATCCGAGCGCTTGCCCAGCACTTCCAGAGAAAGGTTGATCTTGCCGTATGCCTTGACTAATACCTTGCTCAAGCTGACATCTCCTGTTGCCGCCAGCGCTGCTGCATTTCCCGATATTTTTTATATAGACGCGCCCACTCATCGATAGAAAGTGTCTGCGCACGTCGAGTGGGATCGATGCCCGCTTCATCCAGGAGTTGGTAGGCCCCACCCGGAGGGAACCAGAGCGATTGTGACAAAGCGTTGTGAAGCTGTTTTCGCCTACGGCTGAATCCGGCGGAAACCACTTTGAGCATATCCTCGGGATCGTCAACATCGACAGCCGGCCGTTCGTACACTTCAAGCTTCACTACCGAGGAGTCCACTTTGGGCATCGGGAAGAAGTGGGCCGCCGATACGTGACGCACTATTGATACTTTGGAGTAGAGCTGCACCATTACCGAAAGGAAATTGGCATCCCCCGGACCCGCGGCCATGCGCTCTGCTACCTCCTTCTGCACCATTACGACCAGTAGATTGGGCTTAGGTTGGGAGGTTAGCAGCTTGCGGAGTAAGGGTGAGGATATGTGATATGGGAGGTTGGCCACCACTTTGTAGCGGTCTTTGAATGCTTCGGAAAGGTCGAAATCGAGGATATCTGCGTTGACAACCTCAAGTCGCTCCGGCACGGGCACTAGCAATGGAAGGAGTCCGGCCAGTTTTGTGTCCAACTCTACCGCTACAACCCGTTTCGAGGCTTTCACCAGCTCACGAGTCAGCACTCCCAGCCCAGGGCCCACTTCTAGTACTTCATCGGTAGGGGCAAGCTCGGCAGCCTGTACGATATCCTTCACGACGTAACTGTCTGTCAGAAAGCTCTGGGATAGCCCCTTCCGAGCGGACAGCCCCAACCGCCGTAAGAGGGCCTTGGGCGTTAGCTTCCACAGCTCTTCGGCTGAAAGAGCTGATTCGGTATTCCCAGTGGTAGGTTTGCCTGGCGGTACCCTGTTGTTCATCAAAGAATGCTCCAGTTTTTCAGCAAAGGCCGAACACAAGGCACTCGTGCTCAGTCAAAGTGAAGGTGATATCCAACGTCACGCTGAGCTTCCTATGAACGACTAGCTCAGGCATCTACGTTAATCGTACCACAACCGGTGAATCAAAAAGGGGCGATGATGTCGAGATCATCGCCCCTTTTCACCCCTTATCTAACAAAGAGAACGGCCGTGCACCCGCTGTCGACCCAGCCTCCCCGAAGGTGCCCGACTAGCCTGCTCCGGCCAGGTTGCCCTACGGCACCCGAAGATAACCAGTTACCGCTGCTTCCTTCCGGACCTGACGGGATTTCTGAGTCTCCGCCGCGTAGGACCAAGCCATCAGCGCCACTGGGTCAAGCCCTGGTCGAAAAGAACTCGGCCTCGAGCGGGAATTCGACCCCGCTATAGCGGGTTGCGGGTACAGGGCACCGCTAGTTCCCCGTCTAGCACGACCATATATAATTTTACGCGATTGTTACCTGAATTGTCAAGGTAACAACATCTTTATTGCTCTTTCGTGATAACCTCGAGCCCGCCCATATAGGGGCGCAGCGCTTCAGGTATCACTACTGAACCGTCGGCCTGCTGGTAGTTTTCGAGCACCGCGGCAAGCGTCCGACCAACGGCCAGACCCGACCCGTTGAGGGTGTGTACGAATTCGGTCTTAGCCCCAGGTTCCGGTCTATATCGGATGTTGGCTCGCCTCGCCTGGAAGTCCTCAAAATTGCTGCAGGAAGAGATCTCCACATATCGATTCAGGCCGGGCATCCATACTTCCGGATCGTATTTCTTCGACGCTGTGAATCCCAGGTCGCCGGAGCACATAAGGCTCACCCTATAGGGTAAATCCAGCCGCTTCAACACCTCCTCGGCGTTGGCCAGCAGCTTTTCCAGTTCATCATAAGAGGTAGCAGGCTCTACGAACTTGACCAACTCCACCTTGTCGAACTGGTGAACGCGAATCAGGCCTCTCGTATCGCGCCCGGCCGATCCGGCCTCTCTCCTAAAGCAGGCTGTATAGGACACGTGATAGATAGGAAGCTGGCTCCCATCGAGGATCTCGTCACGGTAAAGGTTGGTAACCGGAACCTCAGCCGTCGGCACTAGGAACATATCGTCGGGATCGGTGCGATATGCATCATCTTCGAATTTTGGAAGCTGCCCAGTACCAACCATACACTCACGCCGGACAAGGTAGGGTGGATAGATCTCGGTGTACCCGTGCTCTCGGGTGTGGATATCGATCATAAAGGCGATCAGCGCCCTTTCCAGCTTTGCACCCATGCCCTTCAACACCCCAAACCGAGCTCCAGAGATCTTGGCCGCCCGCTCGAAATCCATAATGCCAAGCTGCTCGCCAAGGTCCCAATGGGGTAGAGCGGCAAAATCGAACTTCCGTGGCTCCCCCCAACTTCGGACGACCACGTTGTCTGAGTCGTCCTTTCCAACGGGAACAGATTCGTGAGGGATGTTAGGAACTAGCAGCAGCAGTTGCCCAAGGCGCTCCTCAATCTCCTTGATTGTGGGTTCGAGCTCCTTGATGCGTTGAGATAACTGCCGTAGCTCTGCGATCTTGTCAGCGACCGTAGATTTGTCCTTTACGCGCGAAATCTCGCCGGAGGCGCGGTTTTGCTCCGACCTCATAGACTCCAACTGCTGTAGATGCTGCCGGCGTCGAACATCCAGCTCCAGGATCTCATCGACAGGCGCAGATTCGCCCCGTTTCCTCAACGATTCTCTTACTATATCGGGATGATCTCTAATAAATTGCAGGCTAAGCAAAATTCCACCTCATCAATCCAATTCCAAAAGCAACTCCCCATCTTCGGGAAGGCGCTGCACCATCAGACCGTCTTTATACACAACCATGGATAATCCCAGGATAGTGTCCAGGTCAGCCCCTAACGTCTCCTTAGGTACCGCTATCTCCAGTACAGTGTCCCCCATCGAGACCTTCAGGTTTGCATCTGTCCTAATCCAACCCGCATTCTCCTCCCACCGATTGAGATCGGCGCTCCGGTTATCAGGCCAGACTATCATCTCACGAAGAGGGCTACCGCTCTCAGGTTGAACGATTGCGCCTCGGCGAGTCCCCTCCTCATCTAAATTGGGAGCGATACTTTCTACCTTGTTGAAGTAAATATCCAGCATGTATCCTTTGAATGAGGAGTGGCTCTCCACTCTCAAATATAAGCTCCGCTCGTCGTATCCAAAGTATAACCGTTTCAGCAAAGCGCTGCCCTGTTGCATCGATCCCGTCGAACCCTTGGGATCGAGATAGCCCGCACCGGCCCACGGTTCGGGTGGCATCTCTCCACCCGATAGCGGAGGGTGTATATATCCAGATGGGGCTCGACTAGCCAGCTTGGGAAGTTGGCCGATAATCGGGGTGCCGATCCACTCGGGAATCGGTTTGCCTAAAGCTTGATACACGCCTGCCAGATTCTGGCGGAATAGGCCATCGAATAGGTCATCTTGATCCGACACGTTGTGGCTATAGTACCACCAGAACCAATCGCTGCCTTCCGCGGCTTTCATGCAGCGCCACGCCTTTTCCAGGTCCTCAGCCTGCACTTCTCCGCGGCTCTCCGCTTCATCCAGGGCGCGCCGTGTCCGAACCAGGTATTCCCACCCTCTATTCTGCGTATCCTCCCCTATCCAGGTCTCAAGGTTACCGTTGATCCAGGAACCAGTCGCGATCCTGGGAATCTCTCTTCGCAGGGGATACTCGTTCAAGAACTCCGAAACCGTCACGGTGCGCACTCGATCGCTGCAGCTTAGCATCTCATAGAGGGATCTCAAGAAGGTTTCGCCATTGTGCTCGTAATGCTCCCAGCAGTTCTCGCCATCCAGAATGATCGAAAGCAGGTAGGGCTCAGGATCGTCTTTGACCATTTCATGGATCGCGACAAACCGAAACATCAGATCCTCTGCCGCGGACCGGCCCGGCATCCCTTGATATACGAAGCCGATGCGATCGGAGATGTAGTGATCGCGGAAGATCATTGCCGCGGTCGAAGTGCCTCGTCGGACCAGGTAGGGTTGGTACAGGGGGCGCGGGTCTAAAAGGTAGCCCCAACCGTTGCGCTCAAGATTGATACCGAGCGATCTCGCCAGGATCGCCTCATCCGTTGCCAACCAGCGAATCTCAGGCACCTCAGCCAGCAAATCCAGCAGGTCCTGGCTGACAGAGCCTTCTGAAGGCCAAAGTCCGGCGGGGGTTCGTTCGAAAACCTCCTCGTGGAACTCGATTGCTTGCCTAAGTTGGGCTAAAGCGTCGTCACTCCATCTGAAGCGCTCGGTCGGAAGGCGAAGCCATGGGCTCGGCTCGGTTGCACAGTTGGAGTCTATCAGCAGCGGGAGGATAGGGTGATAGTAAGGGGAAACGCTAAGCTCTATCTGGCCCCGGCGCTGCAACCTTCTGTATGTGGTGAGCGCGACCCCCATTATCTCTCGCTGTTTCTCCAGTATGGTCGCAATATCTTGTAAAGAGAAGCGGGACCCTTTAGCGACCATCGCTCTCAATACAGGGTCCCGCTGTAGCCAAGAAGGATCTATCCAGGCGAGGTTGAACCAAGCGGCCAGGTCCCGCCAGTAGCCTTCGCCAAGGAGGTCCAGATCGCCTTTCGCTTCCTCCTTCATCCGCAGCAGTTGCCAGTATCTTGGGTATCGGCGGATGAAGGTCTCCCGATTGGCGCTGAAAAACAGGGAATCCATGAATTTTTTGTCTTCTGGAGAGAACCGCTCCTGAAGGCTTATTTTCCAAGCCTTATCCAGGACGGAGCCGTTGACATACCCCTGCAACTGCTCCACTAAAGAGGGAACCATGTTGAAGGTAGCGTGGACCTGCGGGTAATCCTCCAGCACCTCCACCATATGGAGATAATCCTTGGTGGCGTGGAGTCGCACCCACGGCAGCACATATTCACCGCTGCTCTCGTCTAGATAATAGGGCTGATGCATGTGCCAGACGAAGGCAACGTGTAGAGGGTATCGCATGAAAGCGCTAGTCCTTGGTTCTCAACTGTGGGAAGAGTATCACCTCTCTGATTGAGGTATTCCCCGTCAACAGCATCACCAGCCGATCGATGCCCACGCCGAGTCCACCCGTAGGAGGCATACCATGCTCCAGAGCTAGGAGGAAATCCTCGTCCATAGGTTGGGCTTCTTCGTCGCCGGCTGCTCGCTCCTCCAGTTGTTGGAGGAACCGCTCCCTCTGATCCAGCGGATCGTTGAGCTCGCTAAAGGCGTTGGCAACCTCCATGCCGCCAATGTAGCCCTCAAACCGCTCTACCTCAGTGGGGTCATCCCGCTTCCGCTTAGCAAGCGGGGACATCTCCACAGGGTAATCGATGAGGAAGCTGGGTTGGATCAGCTTCGGCTCGACGAACTCGCTCAGCAGGTTGTCTATCAATTTGGCGCGAGTATCCTTCGGGTCGGCTGCGATCCCTCTCTCGCGCATCGCCTGACAGAGACTCTCGGCGGTAGGGTAGTCTGCATAGTCTATACCGCTCTCAATGAGGATGGCGTCTCGCATTCTTACCCTTGGCCAGGGAGGGCGGACATCTATGGTGTGACCGGCATACTCGAACTTGGTGCTTCCCAGCACCTGCTCGGTCACAGTAGATACCATATCCTCAACCAAACTCATTATGCCGTTGTAGTCGGTGTACGCCTGGTACAACTCCATCATAGTGAATTCTGGATTGTGTTTGGTAGAGATCCCCTCATTGCGGAAATTGCGCCCTATCTCGAAAACCTTCTCTATCCCACCAACAACACACCGCTTAAGATACAGCTCTAAGGCGATCCTGAGATACAGCTCTCTATCTAAAGCGTTGTGATAGGTGATGAACGGCTTAGCCGCCGCACCCCCGTGAATCGGCTGAAGTATTGGAGTCTCCACCTCCAGGAAGCCACGTTCTACCAGATAGCGACGTATCGCATCGATTATGCGGCTACGAGTCTGGAATACCTTGCGGACCTCTTCGTTGGAAATGAGATCCAGATATCGCTGTCGATATCTCTTTTCGACGTCCGTTAGCCCGTGCCATTTTTCAGGGAGACCGCGCAAAGCCTTGGAGAGAAGGGTTATCTGCCGAGCTTGTACCGTTATCTCACCGGTCTTTGTCCGGAAGGGAGTCCCCTCAACTCCCAGAAAATCTCCGGGGTCCAGCGACTTGAACAGAGCGTACTGTTTCTCCCCTACCACATCCTTGCGGACGTAGATCTGAATCTTTCCAGACTGGTCGAGTAGATGCGCAAAGCTGGCCTTCCCCATCAAGCGTGCTGTTATCAACCGGCCAGCAATGCATACCTCTTTGCCTTCCAGGTTATCAAAATCGGATAAAATATCCGACGCCAAATGGGTCCTATCATAGCTGTACGGGTAAGGCTCAATGCCTTCCTGCCGAAGCCGCTGCAGCTTAGCAACCCGCTGTTCGAAGATGGGGTCTACCTGTGCGTCCAATACGGGCACCTTCCTATTCGCACTTTTCGTGAAGAAGGGATGGACTAGCCATCCCTTCTCTGTGCGCAAGTAGTAATTATCCGGAATCGTCAGATGGGTAACCGCTCCCCGCCTATCCGATTAACTTGATTGTTAGCTCGAAGCTTCCCCCCGGGGCTACAACCGTGACTCTATCACCGGTTCGACGTCCTAACAACGCTCGACCTATAGGGGATTCGTTAGAGATCCGCCCGGCCTTTGGATCAGCCTCAGCCGATCCAACGATTGTGTAGATATCCTCTATCCCGTCGGAGTCTATCACGGTGACCCGAGATCCCAGCCGCACGTACCCGGTTGGTCCGTTTTGGTTCTCGATTACCTCTGCATTGGCTAGATTGTGTTCAAGGACCTGAATTCTTCCCTCTACGAAAGCCTGCTCATTCTTGGCGTCGTCATACTCAGCATTGTCGACCGTGTTGGTGAACTCTTTTGCACGCCGAATCCGCTCAGCGACCTGTTGCCTTCGAACGGTCCGTAGGTATTGCAGTTCCTCTTCAAGCTTGGCCAATCCCTCGCGTGTGAGGTAAACAGTCTTTTCCACAATAAATCTCCTGCTTGGGTCCACGGGTGTCCGGCAAGGAGGCTTGCCCGAAAACCTTGTAATTAGTAAAAACTGAGGGACCCGGGCCGTCCCTCAGTCTGTTGCGGCATTTCCATTATACGAAATTTCAGGTTGTTTGTAAAGGGTTATGTAACACAAAACACTTGTAGGGCGGAACATCACCATCTATAATGCCTCCAACCTCTTGAACATCCTCACAAGTATCGCTTGCGCCTATGTGTCATTTTGCGCTCACGGTGCTTCGATAGGTGAGCATGCTTCGGGAAAACGGCATTGTCCAACCAAAATTCCAACTGGAGGAGACCTTGAGAAAGCTGAAACCGCTGATCGCCATGGTTTTCCTACTATCCCTGGCCCTCATTCCCATTTCAGCGAGCGCCACCACCGCAACCCTGGATTACGACATTATCGGTGGCCACTTCTACACGCAAACCAACGGGCACCCCTTGGGCACATCTACCACCGGCTACTCCGTTACCAACGAAGATGGCATTCCCTTCTGGGATGCCTACCAGCAGTTTGGAGGACCGATAGTCCTCGGCTATCCAGTAAGCCGCCGCTTCATGTACGATGGCTTCGTCACACAGGCCATGCAGAAGGTCGTCTTCCAATGGCGACCTGAGCACAAACAGGTCTGGTTCCTCAATACCTTCGACGCTTTGCACGATAAAGACAAGGACGATTGG
>JBMNNU010000276.1:0-4433 GCA_050942695.1 Chloroflexota bacterium | reverse complement strand
GCGGTGGCCAGAGATAAAAAGGGGGCCAAGGAAGAAGGTAGAACGGTCCTGTGGGTAGACGAGAGCGGATTCTACCCCCTGCCCAGCGTTGTGCGCACCTATGCCCCCAAGGGCGAAACACCCATCCTGCACTCCTACCTGACTCGGGATCACATCTCGGCCATCAGCGCCATCACCCTGGACGGTGAACTGTTCTTCCATACCCAGGAACGATCCTACACGAGCAAGGATGTCGTCCGTTTCCTTAACCACCTGCTCCACCACATCCCCGGCAAGCTGCTTTTGATCTGGGACGGGGCTCCTATCCACAAAGGCAAAGCTGTCAAGGAGTTCCTGGCCAACGGCGGATCTAGTCGCATACATATCGAGCCCCTTCCCGGCTATGCCCCCGATCTCAATCCTGACGAGGGCATTTGGAACTATCTCAAGCGGGTGGAGTTGCGCAACCTATGCTGCGCCAACCTCACCGAGTTGCGACACGAGTTCAGACTGGCCGTCAGACGGCTTCGTCGCAAACGTCACGTCATCCAAGGATGTATCAAACATGCAGGCTACCATGTTGTTTAGTTATCTATGCAGCGGCCTGTAGGCTAAGGGTGGGTTTCATCCGGATTGCGGTATTCCTTTGAGTCTTGGGCTTCTGGTGGCACCGTGCACTGCTGTGGTGGAATGGGGATGCAGTTAGTGCTGGCGCCAACAGTAGCCTTGCCGCGCAGATACAGCGTGAACCAGTCATTGTATTTAACGTAACCGCCCGCTTCCCTGATCATCTGCTGGTGCTCGGGTATCCAGTAGTCTGCTGGATTGAGTTCGAATGGGATCGTTATCGACGCCCCAGGCTTAATCTTCGGCATATTGATCGTTTGGGTCTCGAAAAGCCGACCTTGCAGCGGTGAGTCGATCTTGAGGGGACGGTTATCAGTGCGGGAGTGTATGTAGGCGTCGTATTGTATGTAGGTATCTACCGGCAAAAGGAGGGTCTGTCCAACCATCGTGTCGTTGGTACCGTGCACACCAACCGATAGTTTGTATTGGCTATAAATTGCATCACTGATGTTCGCTGGTTCAGGCAGCCGTGTCACCTTGACTTGCACGGAGGCCGGGGCATACATTGAACCCTCTATGGGCATACCTACGACACCCTGTGGCAGGCACAAGGGCTCCCTACCATGCCTGCGAGCCTCTTCGTCGCTACAGGCGATGTTGTTGCCGCCTGCCTTAGCAGCTTCCTTGAGCAGATCGATCCCCTCTTTAATCGCCTTCTGGCATAGGCTATCCTCGCTGCATTCTGCGCCCACCTGCTCCGCAACGAACGATATCACGTAGGCCTCTCCCATCTCGGTCAATTGATCGAAGCTGGGCAGGCTGGGAGGAAGCCCAGCAGCTACAAGGGCCATGTTAAGACCCATCTTCAGTGCGGCTTTGCAGGTATCGCCGCAGAATGGGATGGTTGACGCCACGAGATCCACCACGGTGTTCTTGATGTCCTCATAGAGCTCCGCCACCCAGTCTATTGCCCCTGTGACGAAATCCCACAGCGATTCCAACCACGATTCTTCACCCTCGCCGTGGTACACTTCGGGGCAGATCACGGTGCCCACTTTCACCATACTCCAGTAGCTCGGAGAATAGGTGTCCACATCGCCGGTGTATAGCTCGTTCTTGGTTATCTCTACGCATCCCCAGAGCGTGGGATTCGGGAAGGTAACCGTCTTATAGTCGACTATCTCGACTTTGAAGGGAACGGGCGGCAACTGCGCAAGAGAGCTCTCCTGTGGCTTGGCCGGCGCACGATGAACGATCTTGATCTCGGACGGAGGCCCGGCCTGAACTGTGCCGGCCATGGGGACTACCCGGACATAGTAGGTGGAAGAGGCTGCCGCAGCCGCCGTGGTATCTATCTCAATGCCTTGGGAGAGTTGCGCCAGCAGCACCTCCAATGCTTCCTGGGACATCCCAGGTGAGCTGCTTCCGGCCTGGTTGCCTGGGGGTCGCAAGTTCGAAAAGTCGATCGCGAAATCACCCCCCTTGCCCTGCAGGGCTCCTGTCGAAACAAGGCCTGGTGGAGCGGGATCGAACTCACGACCGAACGAGACCGTCGAGATCTGCCACAGGGCGCCGGTTGCGTGCTCAGAACTGGTACGCCAACTGAACGTTCGGACCTGATCCGCTTCTTCGGTCTCGATCGTGGTCTCTGAAACCCATCCAAGACCCTCCCTGCACTCCCCGATATGGCCGCACATCAGCAGCTCGGTGTAGCCGGTGGTCCATCCTTCCGGTGATTCCGGCTGAGCTGTCTCCGTCGTGGCTGTGTGTTCCCCAAGCCTCAGCAGTGTTCCCCCGCTCCAACCCCAGACGTCGATCGTTGCCGATCGGTTTCCAGATGTCGCGGCCAGATCCTGCACACCCGACTGGCCGAAGAGGTCGAAGACTCGCTTGTCGTATCTTCCGGCTTCCTCCGCAAGCTTTTCTCCCTTCGTGCCTGATTTCGACAGATCCCCAAGCTGCATGGGAGGTATCATGGTGTCCGGGTCGTCTGGTATACGTGTCCATCCACCTGGAGCTGTGGACAGGTAGTAGTACACCCTATCCACAGGCTGGGAGGTGATCAGCTTGCCGTCCTCAATGCGAAGCTGCTCCTTCAGAGGAATAGGATTGACCCACTGGGTGCGGCCGCAGGCGGGATCGGTGATGTCGGTGGACGCTATATTGCTGGACGTCTCACCCGCGGCGTTGAAGGCGGTGACATAGTACTCGACGTGCCCCGCCGCCCCCTTGTCTACGAATTGCAGAGTAACAGACTCGCCATTGGCGGCTAGTGTCGCGAACCGCTCGAAGGTGAACGAGTTGGGGTCAAGCCGGTAAACGAAGAAGCCCTCTTCATTCTTCGATTTGTCGGTGATGTTCAGCTTGGCATCGCACCCCTCGGCTGAGACCATGAGGGCTGGTGCTGTTGGGGGAGCAGATGGAGGCGAGAGCGTCTTCTTTCCCCAGAAGGAGAGATTGTTGGCTTCTGCTTCCGATACCACCTTCACTGAGCCAGACGGAGATAGCCCTGAGGTCTCTGTCTTCGAAGCGCCGGATGCTGAGGGGCCAGCGACCCCCGACTTGGATGGATCTTGAGAAATCTTGTCGGAAACCCCTGTCCCGGTTGCCGATACCCCGCTTTCAGCCGATGGCTGTTTACTAGAGGCGGTCTTGGAAACCGCGAAAGGCAACGGTGCAAAGAGCATCTGGCCCTCGGCTAGCGGGGCTTCCGGGTCCAGGTCCGGGTTCCGGGCCATCAGCTCCTCGGGGGTGGTCTGCAACTGCTGGGCAACGCTCTCCAGGGTGTCGCCTTGCTTTGTACTGTAGAGCACCCGCGGGTTGACTTCCTCTGTCGCATTCAGCCTCACCGGGTTCGATTCGCCCGTGGACCCCGCGACGTCGATAGCCCGCACTAACAGGGTATGCTGTCCAATGCTACCGGGTTGCCAGCTCCAGGAGGAGGCGACAACCTTACGGTCGGAAGCGTTCTGCATCTGCTTCCGATCCACAAGCTCACCATCTGCCCAAAGCTCCAGGGCGGCAACGGCTTGAGCCGACACAACCTTTACGCGGACCGGTATGTGGGTGTTGGCGGGATAGCTGCTACCGTTGGGGGGATCGCTGATGGTGATGATGAAGGGGGCGGCGTTGGGCGGTAGCTGTTGGGCTACGCTTGGGATTCGAGAGGCTACCAGCGCACCGGCGCCTCCGATCACTGCTACAAGAAATACCAAGAAACCAAGGAGAAACCAGCGTGACCTGAGAATGCCTTTCGTGGAGCGCATTGTGAGACCCTACCTCTTTTCTGCTTGGGTGAGGAATCCTGCGCGAGCAAACTCTGGATAGCGATGGTTGTAAACTGTTCGGTAGTATAGCGTTACGGTGGCGCAGAATCAACAAACATGTTCGAGATCTTGCAAGCACACCGATTACTTAGACTGCGATTGCCTTCTGAAGCTCTTCCACAACCTGGCCGAGGTCTACGACCCAGGCTGAGGCCATCTGGCCGGGCTGTCGAAGCGTGGAGATCAAATCCTCCCCACGCCGCTCGAAAACATCCTTCCCGTCGCTGACCAGGTAGGTATTGGCGAAGTTCGCCGTTTTCCGGCGCGTGCGCAGATAGCGCACCACCTTCCTCAACGCTTGGAGGCTGATGCCTGCGGTACGCAACTGCTGGGCAACACGCAGCGCCACGAGGTCGGAAAAAGAGTAGAGCCGCTGGCTTCCCTTGCCCTTTGCCCTGGCCATGCTCGGGGTGATAAAGCGCGAAGTAGCCCAGTAATCCAGGGTGCGATACGGGACGCCGGAGAGCTTAGAAGCCTGTCCGGCGGTAAAACCATCTTTTACAGACAAACTCATTCTACATCTCGTCCATTTCAAGAGAGGCCAAGGGGTACATGTATTCC
>JBMNNU010000275.1:0-4466 GCA_050942695.1 Chloroflexota bacterium | reverse complement strand
CCCCACAGCCGTTCTCGTGGGGATGCGAAGCACGGAGATCATGAGAGGGGTCATGATGAAACCGCCGCCCACGCCCAACATCCCAGCCAGGGTGCCTACACCCAGCCCTAGCGGGAAAGCTTGTGGGATACTGACATCTTTATCCCTTGGGCTCTCATTTTTGGGCGCGACGAACAGCAGAAAGATGGATAGCCATACCAGGCAGAAGTAGGTGATCAGCAGGATGTCGGCGCTGATGTAGGCGGATCCAAAGGAGCCGATTAAAGCGCCCATCACGCCAGCTATGCCGAGGATAACCCCCAGCCTGACGTCAACCGTGCGGTTGCGTCGGTGGATTAATAGCCCCGAGAGGGTGGCGAACAGGGCCTGGATCATGCTGATGCCCATGGCCAGTTTCACCTCGAGTCCGGCTACGTACAGCAGCAAGGGGATGATGACGATCCCTCCGCCGATGCCCAGAAAGCCGGCCATAGTGCCCCCTATCAGCCCTATGACAGCCAATGAACCGTAAACCATTAAATCCATTACTACCTCTGATTTAGTGCTGAGTGCTGAATGTTGAGTCCTGAGTGCTATTGCCTTGTACCTTGTGCCTGCTGCCTTATGCCTTTCTCCCTGTCCATATCCCTGTCGATCAAAAAAAGGCCACTGGAGCGTGGCGCTACTCACGCCAAGGCTCACTGGCCCGCCAGGACAGACAGCTACCCGAAAACGGCTCGACTGTTAGTTCCATAGTACTGCTACGCCTTCGAATTGTCCAGTTGAGCGAATTGGGTTATAATCGGGCTATACTGCAACATAGTTGCAAATCAGCTCTTGCCTGGAGTGGGTGCATGTGTACCTCAACAGATGCGGGTGCCTGGAGCAAGCTGAGCTTTTCGGATCGGCAGGCGATCCTGGAATCCCTGCAGGAGCGGGGCCTGCGCCTCACTCGCCAGCGGGAGGCGGTATGCGAGGCGATCTTCGGCTGCCCCGGCCACATTTGTGCGGAGCACATCCTGGGAGTGGTCTCGGATCGACATCCGGAGCTGAAGATGAATAAGACCACCGTCTACCGCGCTCTAGACCTGTTGTTGGATATGGGGTTGGTGACCGAGCACAAGTGTGGCGAGGGTCGAGCCCAGTACGAACCGGCATCCAGGGGGCGCCACAGCCACATGATCTGTCGTTGTTGCGGCCAACTGCTGGATCTGGACGAGTCGGTGGCCAGAAGCATCAGGGAAGGCTTGCGCTCCCAGCATGGCTTCCAGGCTGAACTGGAGAGCTACCCTCTCTTCGGTTTGTGCGCATCCTGCCGAGATAACTGACAATGGACTGGCTCGTGCCGCTATATAAGTAGCAAATGGCACCAAACCCCTAATCAAGCCTTTTGGGGCTACCATCCTCGCCTGTAAAAATTCGCCTTCGGCCGCAGCGCGGTCGCTCTGAAGTCGCGCAGCCTTTCGGGCAGATTACGGCGAAGTTGCGTTCGAGACCGGCGGCACGTAGGTATCCGCGAAGCCTCGCCAACTGCCGTCTGGATATAGGACGTATATCACCCGGTCGCCGGTCCAGAGCATCGTCCCGCCAGTAAACTGCTGGACTGCGCCCGGAATAGGCTGTTCAGGGGCTACAGCCCATCCAAGGGTTTCGCGCAATACGATCTGTTGCCTCCACACCTTGCCGATGCCGCGCTGAGGGATAAACATACCCTCCGGCGCCGGTCCTACGTCGCCTTCCACCTCGCCCTCTCGCCAGGTGTCCGGATGGACGAACCACCGTCCATCTCGGCGCAAGGTGACGATATCTCTGGTATCGGACCTCCATATCATCAACCCGTTCTCGAAGCCCTGTCTTACCAGTTGTAAAGCCACTTCCTCTGATTTGGCGCAGCCCAATCTCAAGGCCGTTCTCGGATTTTCCTGGTAGACGAGCCCGAAACCACGTTGCGGTTGGATATCGCAATCGGCGCCGATAGGGGTAGGCGTGGCTGTCGGAGTAACGGTTGCCGTCGGCGTGATCGTCGGCGTAGCGATAGGCGTAGCCGTTCTTCTTGGGATGGCCGGTGTCGGCGTTGGGCTGGGCGAAGCCGCCACTGTTGAGGTTGGTGTGGCCATACCCCCATCAGCCGTTGGAGATGGGGTGGCGCTGCCTGATGCTGTTGGAGTGCTCTCAGGCGTGCCACTCACGGCCGTGGGGGTTGCAGTATGGGTTGCATCCGACGGCGAGGGCGTTCCTGTGGAGGATGGCGTCGCCCCAGGGGTTGTTGTTACCGCGGAAGTCGGTACCGGTGTGGGAGTAGGCGATCCCGTAGGATCCGGCGTCGCCGTGATAGGCGCTGTAGGCGTGCTCGTTGGGTATGTATCCTCGAGGCGCTCCCACACGCCGTCGGCGTACAGCAGGTAGATACTCCGATCGGCTGTCCATACTATAGTTCCCTGTTCGAATGGTTGGAAGACCCCCTCGATAGGCTGTTCGGGCGCTGTTGTTGCGCCGAGCGCCGAGCGCAATTCGGCGTTTTCGCGCCAGAGTTTGCCGAAACCGCGTACCGGCTCACCGGGCGGCAATTCTTCGGTTTCTTGGCCATCGAAAGTATCGGGATAGCTGTTCCAACCCCCATTGTTCAACAGTGCAAGGATCTCTTTGCGGTCTCCACGCCATAGGAGCAGGCCTCCCTCGAAGGGCTGAATAACCATCTGGACACCGCTCTCCGGCTCCAAGGCTTTACCCAGCTTGCCGGCGATATCCGGCCGGTCGTGTAAAAGCAGGCCGAAACGATAGGCCGGCTCGATAGCCTCAGGCGTGCCGCCAGCGGTTGGGCTGATGGGCGCGGCAGTCGGCGATGGGCTGCTGGCGATAGCTGATGGCGTCGATGTGACGGTAGCCGTCGCAGTTGGGGACTCGGCGGCTACTATGGCCCTGGTAGTGGGCGTGGCTAGCGCCTGGGTTGGTTTGGATGGAAGCACGGGCAGGGCTACCGGGGTAGCCTCGCTACCTGCTCCAAGGGGATTCACTCGTACAGTGTAGTTGATTCTGGTTTCGAGCGGTTCGGCCGGTTTAACAACCATGGTATCGCCACGCCAGGCGACAGAGACTTCCAGCGGCGGCTCGATCCTCAGGGTTTCTTCCACCTTCTTATGGTCGACAGGGTGGTTGAACTCCACGGCAATGGCGGTCATCCCCTGCTCTTCGTACAGGTAAGCTGCCGCGACCATCGGCCCGCCAGCGTCTCGTGCGGGCAGGCCAAACAGGATAACGGCGGACAGTAGGGCAACCAGCAGCGCAGTCGCTATAGCCGGTCTAAACGATGGCAAGGAGAGCGGGTGGCGCCTGGTTGGATTGTTTGTTTGCCTGCTGATAAGGTCGGCGACCCTATCGTCGAGAGTCGATGGCACAGGACGCAGGGCAATCGCCTGGATGCTGTTGCCGATCCAACGGTAATCGGCCAATCGCTCGCGGCAAGCGGCACAGAAAGCGAGATGCTCCTCGACCTGGCTGCGTTCGAACTCATCTAGCGCATCATCGAGGTAAGCTGATAGCTTTTCCGGGTCTAACGAATGTTCCATTTGATGTGTCATCGGGGTTCACTCCCCACCTGATCGCCCTTATTGGATATATTAGAACGAACCGGCGCTTGCTTGGTTACCTTCCCGTTGCGATTGGGCGGCTCTCCGCCCAACTGTAGATAGATGGAGCGTAACTTCTCTCTTGCGCGATACATCGTGACCTTAGCCGCGTCGCGAGAGATCCCCAGGGCATGCCCGATCTCCTCGGCCGACATGCCCTGGGACTCGCGCAGCAAGAGTGCGGCGCGATAGTGAGGCGGGAGCTTGTCGAGCGCTGCGCGCATCAACTCCACCGTCTCTTGCCGCATTACCTCAGCCTCTGGGTCGTCCTTGGCGACCTGGTTGCGATGGAACAGGTTGATTACGGGGTCCCACGGCCGCCATTGGATGCGCTGTCGCCTCCTAAGTTCATCGATGCTGCAGTTGGTGGCGATGCGGAAAAGCCAGGGGCGGATCTCCTCTACCTTCGCCGGCCTTCGGTCCCAGGCTTTCAAAGCCTTTTCGAAGGCCGTAACTGTCAGATCCTCCGCATCGGAATCGTTAGCCACCATGCGCAGGACATAGTTATATATAGCCGACCGATGGGCCAAATAAGCCTCGGTAAAGCCTGGATGTTTGCCTGTTTCACTGTCCTGATCTATCTGATACAGGCCTCTGGATCCTTTCTTTCGTTAACCCCCGAATCTGCCCCGGCAGCTTCGCCAGTCGGCTTATAGTTCTAAAATCCCGCCTGTCTAGCCACCACGGATATCGTTAGGGGGGCCTGGGGAGGAGGCAATCCGATGGAGATGTGATCGGCTTGAGAGTACCAGGTATCCGTAAAAGATGCCATGGGATGATAGTCCTCCCCGGCAAAATCTAACCCCCGGACGGGAACGATGTTAAAGGCACAATGTAGTGCAGTCGCCTGCGTAACTCCAG
>JBMNNU010000274.1:0-4477 GCA_050942695.1 Chloroflexota bacterium | reverse complement strand
ACAACTCCGGAGTTTAGCTGCGAGGTGGTGTTTTGTCAATTGGGCAATCTGCAAATCTGTAAATAGCTAAATGCTCGCACTGTTGACACAGCTCAGGCAACCCTGTATCTATGGTACCGTCCTATCAACCTGCTATCTAGATACTGCCAGGAAGCTGGAGAAAACGATGAAGATTGCTATGGACGACGTAGTCCGCAAACTGGGTACAGAGCTGTCTCAGCACACATCCACCCTGGGGGAACTGGTCGCCATCGCTGAAAGGGAGGGGCTGCCATTGAGCAGCTTGGTCGTTGCAGAGGCGATGGCCAAAGAAAAAAAGAGCTACCAGGTGATCCTCTCTGAGGTAATGGAGCTTTTCCGCCACAACCTGGAGGCTCTGAAGGTGGGCTTGACCTGGGGAAAGAGCTTCCTACTGGGTACTGTGGGATCGGATTTAGCGAGGCAAACCGGCCGAGCGCTGATCGACGACTCACTCATCGACCGGGCACTTATCAACACCTTGGCTACAGAGGTCGGAAACCACGAAGTCGGCCTCCGCCCCTGCGCTGGCACCGGCGACTCCTGTCCATATACTGGGCTGATCAAAGCTCTTCTGGAAGAAGGCATCTCCGAAGAGAAGGTTGCCCTGGCTGCGGCGCTCATTCTAAAGGTTGGCAGCGTTTTCAGAACCGGAAAGCGGACCACAGGCTGCAATATGGAGGGCTACGGCGCCGGAGCTGCGGCCACTGCAGCAGCGCTGACCGACCTCAGGGGAGGCAGCCCGCAGCAGGTAGCCAACGCGATCGTGCTGGCACTCTCCCCCACCATCGCCGTGCCCTGCACACCACGGGTGATGGTATCGGGCCTGTGCGCTACCCATATTGGCGGAGCAATCCTGGTGGGGAACCTGGCCTCTAACCTGATCCTGAAAACATCCCTGCCGGTCGATGTAGATGTTGACGTTATGCTCGCTATGGCGGCGAAGGTCCACGTGCAAGCAGCCCCAATCATTACGGATATCAACCTTGAGTATTTAGGGCCTTACTTCCGGAAAAAACCAGAGATCGAGCCCTTCGTGGACGACGAGATACGGAAGGTCGAAAAGGAGCAGGCCGAAAATATCGTGCAGCAGGCTCGCGAAGAGGTTCGATCTATGCTCGCCGGATCGCGTCCTCTGACAGATGTCCTGGGGGACGTGGTCGTGGGTGGAAGCAGCATCGCTGTAGGCTCACCCACCAATATGGCACGGATATGCCACGCCATGATTGCTGGGGAGATCAAGAGAATCGAGGTCGACCTAACGATCGACCTTTTCGCTCGGCGAGCCATCAACATGCCAGCCATACTGATGGCCGCCATCTATGGCGCTAAGACCGACGACATCGACATGTACCGAAAGGTCTTCGATCTACCTGAGATTAAAGGTATCGAAGTGAAAGTGAACAGGGTCGACGTTCCAGAAGTCCAGCGTATACGCATCGAAGCTACAGAAAAAAGCGCCATGTTAGACGCGAGAAACCGTGGAGGCGGGCGGGTGGCTATCGTTGCAGCCGAACCTTCTGTAGAAGAAGCCAGAGCCGCCGCAGCCGCCTTAGGTATCCAGATAGTCGACTAAGCAGACTTCAAAAACATAATTGGGGAAGATCAATATGGACTCAACCCTATTCGATCGGGAGTACCGTGCACGTCTGGAGAGACTATCCACGACCAACCTGGCGGACGCCCTTGACAAGGTGGGGATCCGAGGAGCGGTCATCGGCATCAGACCGCAGTTCGGCAAACCGAAGGTCGTTGGCCGGGCGGTGACCATCAAGATAACCGCTTCAGGCGTAGAGAAGGCGAAACATCACCTGGGGGTAGAGGCGATCGCATCGGCCCAGAAGGGGGACGTAATCGCCATCGACAACCGAGGGGATAGCTACAACAACTGCTGGGGTGAAATCCTCTCCTGTGCTGCGAAAATGAAGGGCGTATCCGCCGTGATCATCGACGGTGCCACAAGAGACGTGGACATCTGCGAAGAGCTGGATTTCCCGGTCTTCGCTCGGGGAGTCGTCCCCATCACAGCTCGAGGGAGGATAATGCAGGAAGCCTACAACGTACCCATCCGGCTTGGTGACGTCCAGGTGAGGCCGGGAGACATCCTTGTTGGGGATGTCAACGGCGTCGTTGTGATCCCGCCTGAGAAGCTGGAAGAGATCCTCTTCGAAGCCGAGAAGATCATGGAGAAGGAGGAGGCGATGAAGAGGGATCTGCTGGCGGGGCTCGACATCCTGGAGGTAGACAAAAAATACAGCTACGAACAGATGCTGGATAAGTAGAAGGGGGGAGGCTTCATGGTGGAAATTCGAAGACCGGATCCACAGATCGTTGCCCAGTTTGCCCGCTTTTCGACATCTACCATTTCCGATGCCCTGGACAGATTCGGCATCGGCGGCGGTTGTAAGGGTATCATGCCAGCAATCCCAAGGGTAAAGATGGTGGGCACTGCATATACCGTTCGATACGTCCCGGTGGGTGCTGTCAAAGGGACGGTGGGCGACTATATCGACGAGGTCCAACCGGGCGACGTGATAGTGCTGGACAACAACGGGAGAACTGATTGCACTGTCTGGGGGGACATTCTAACGGTGACCGCCAAGTTGAAGGGTGTTGCCGGGACTGTTATCGACGGTGTTTTCCGCGACATGCCGACCATCCTGGAAGAGCAGTATCCGATCTACTCGCGCGGCAAGTTCATGATGACGGGCAAGGATCGAGTAATGGTGGAAGCGACACAGGTGATGGTTTCCATCGGCACGGTCCAGGTTAAGCCCGGAGATATCCTGGTTGGGGACGATAGTGGGGTGGTAGTAATCCCCCAGGAGATGGCGGAGAAGATACTGGAGGCTGCCTCTATCGTAGAAGATGCGGAGAAACAGATAGTCGCGGGGATACGCAGCGGACTAACAATAGCCGAAGCGCGAGCCAGGTACGGCTACCACTCGCTACAGAGCAGGCGACAATAGCTGAACCGCTTCGGGTTCTTTCCTATTTCCTATTTCCTTTTCCTCGTCGGCTCTCGCTGCGCGGTTTGGGCGTGGCGGTCGCTGTTGCTTGCGGCGTAGCGGTCGCCGTTGCCTGTGGCGTGGTAGTCGTGGTTGCTTGCGGTGTAGTGGTCATAGTTGCCTGAGGAGTGGCGGTCGCTGTTGCCTGTGGAGTGATGGCCGCCGTTGCCTGTGGCGTGGCAGTTGTGGTTGCCGTTGACTGTGGTGTTCCATCCTTTTGCCCGCGCCAGCGGTCCGCTTGCTCCGAGGGCGTCTCTTCATCCTTCGGATGATCAGGTAACGGAGACGGGGTTGCCGTTATAGGTGAGGCTGTTGTGGCCGTGGATGCGGCTGGCGTTGGGCTTGCGATAGCTTCTTTCTTCTCATTTTTAGAGGGTTGATTTTTTTCACCTCGCGTTGCCGACGAGGACTCGCCGGGTGAAAGCTGCTGCTCTTTCTGTTCGGGTTTACGCCCATTGTTCTGAGCATTCTCGTTTTTGTTCTCAGAGGCGGTATGGCCCTTAGCCTTTCCCTGCGGACCACGATCGCTATCAATAGAGGGGGTACCGGGCGGCATCCCTGGGGCACTCTCTGCGATTGGCATGCTGATATGCGTCCCTGGTACGGCGGTTGCGGTCGGAGGGTTGGATGCCTCAACAGCTTTCTTTGGCTTAGAGCTACCGGGCCCTTTCGGCTCATTTGAAGGCTTATTCGCACTAACCCAAGCCTTTCCCGACACCTCCATAGCTCGAAGGGCGGACGATTGGGCTTGCTCGGGAAGCTGATGGAGAACGCGGGAAAGCACCTCTTGCTGTCGCTCCAAGCCCACCTGCAGACTCCCCAGAACGGCGCCGTCGTCGGCTTCCGAGGCCGGCTCCACGCGGTCGAGCAGCTTCGTTACCCTCTCCTGGTAAAGGTCCAGGCCCCGCTGTGCGGATTCCACCCTTCCCTGGCGAACGGCGGCCTCCACCTCCTCCAGTCTCCTGCTGGCAAACTGCATCTCCAACTCCACCTGGGTTTGTGGATTGGAGGCCGTAGCCAACTGCAGATCTTCTATCGCAAGCTTGACTGTGTACAGGGTTTCATCCGGAAGGCTATTGGCCGAGGCTACGGCCACCCCCCCCAGCAGGAGGAAGACGAGAGTGATGCCTGCCGCAAGACGGGTCAGGGCCGAGCACCAGATGACGGTGGCCAGCTTGGCACTGGGTTGTATGCGGCGCCATCGGGGGAAAAGGATACCGGTATGGGTATCGTGCGATGGGAAGACAGGGCGCCGGGAGCTCCGCAGGCTCTCAGGCGCTCGCACCCTTGGAAGAGCGCGAAGGCCTTGCGCTAACTTGAGCAGGGGCTCAAGCTCCCCCCGCAGCTCGGGATACTCACGCACCACCTCTTCCAGCGTTGCGTCATCCCGCTCCATTCTCTCCAAACAGTACGCCAGCGCTTCTTCTAAGCCCTTCGGCATCCGCTTCGTC
>JBMNNU010000273.1:0-4493 GCA_050942695.1 Chloroflexota bacterium | reverse complement strand
GCGCTCGTTACGGCGAGGACGCACAGATAATCGGCAAGGTGCTAGAAGCTCCGGTGGGGAAGGTGTTGATGAAAACCCGCATTGGCGGCACCCGGATCGTCCAGATGCTTATGGGCGAGATGCTTCCTAGGATCTGCTAGCTTCCCCAAATGCTTCCTAAAAAACGACGGACGAGATACGCCATTCGACGCCCTCAACCTGCACACTCTAACCAAATCCTAACCGTACGATTACTTGCTTATTCTGAATTTTTATTCGATGATTTACGTAGGATCTTACCTTTACATCCACTAACTAACACTACTCTACCGATACCCCACCAAGCGGCACCCGAATATCAAGTTCAGAAGACTCAAGGCAGGCTGGATCAGCGCCATTTCTCAGAAGTCGTCACCGAAGATTCCGATGTGTCAGCCCTGCGTGAAAGCTAAACCCTGCGGCTGAGAAGCTATATCACGCCCTTCTCCTTTAACGCAGCCAGCATCTCAGCGCCAATGCCTAACTCACCATATATCTCTTCGTTGTCTTGTCCTAGCTTTCGTCCACCCCATCGTATCTTTCCAGGTGTACCTATCATCCGGAACATAACATTTTGCATTCGCACCTGGCCGAGCTCTTCGTCGGGGATGGTTACTATGCTCTCCAGAGCTTGGAACTGGGGATCATTGAAGACATCGGAGATATCGTAGATTGGGGCCACAGCAGCCTCAGCTTCTTCAAAGGCTCGAATCACCTCCTGCATATCCCGTTCAGCTATCCAGGCTCCTATCACGGCGTCTAATTCATCTGCGTGATCCCTGCGTCCGACACCTGTCGCAAACCACGGCTCGTCAATGTATTCCGGATGGCCCACTAGCCTCATTACACGCTCAGCAATCGACAGGCTGGCAGCGGAGATCGCTACCCACTTCCCGTCCTTAGTCTTGTAAGTATTGCGAGGGGCGTTGGAGACGGAGCGGTTGCCCTGTCGGTTCTGAATCAACTTAAGTTGGTCATAGACGATCGGCTGCTGCCCTAACACTGTTAGAATCGGCTCAATGATTGCTAAATCAATTACTTGCCCAGTGCCTCCCCTTAGATCCCGGTGGTAAAGCGCGAATGATATGGCCAACGCTCCGCTTATGCCCGCGATGGCGTCCGCCATGTTGAAAGCCGGCAGGGTTGGGGGACCGTCTTTCTCACCGGTTATGTGGGCAAAGCCGCTCATGGCCTCCGCCAGAGTTCCGAACCCTGGTCGATGTGCATACGGCCCAAACTGACCGAAGCCGGTACAACGCATCAGTACCAATCGCGGGTTGATCTCCAATAAACGCGCTGGTGGTAGGTTCCACCTCTCCAAAGTGCCTGGTCGGAAATTCTCGATTAGGACGTCTGCAGATTTGACCAGATCAAGCAGCAATTCTTGCCCTTCGGGTTTTGAGAAATTAAGGGTAATAGTGCGCTTATTTCGGTTTACCACCTTCCAGCAGAGCCCGACACCATTCTTCTGATGCCCGAACGCCCGGATCGGATCACCCTTGGGATGCTCAATCTTGATAACGTCGGCTCCAAAATCGGCTAAAAATGCGGCCATCATCGGACCAGCAAACAGCGTAGCCCCATCCAAAACTCGGATACCATGCATGGGACCATGTATTTCATTATTCATCCTGGTTCATCTCCTTATTCCTTATTATTTGCAAGGGGTCAAAGATTCTTACAGTTTCGCGATGGTTTATACCTTGCCGGTTAGGCATTAAATCGAATGTCCGTAGAAAAAGCAATGACCACATGGGCTGTGGTCGCTGCCACAACAACGTCTTGCCCGACCACATCGGGTCCTAACCATTTAAGAGCCCCCGTAATCGCGAACAGCAAGATGACAATCGGGACATAAATGTACCAGAAGCGTTGACCGGGGTTGAATGCTCCACGATGGAGCGCCCCCTTCTTTCCTAGGCTCCTGAACCAGACAAGAGCGGACTTGAACCATTCGAAATCTTTACGAGACCAGCTGAGGGCTTTCTTCGCTGCCATCGCAAAGTGATGGGGGTCGAAAAGCAGCAGCAGCAGGGGGCCGGCAATCAAGCCAACCGTGAAGATTCGATGGATCACCCCAAGATAGTCCCGAAGGTCTCCAGGAAGGTCATTACCCCAATGGTTAATTAGAATGCCGGTGGTCATGAGAACCAGATAGGATACCAAGATATCCCAATGGGAGAGTCGCTCGAAGCGACGGAAGCCACGTACGTAATCCTTGATTGGCCGGTCCACTTGAGGGCATGCAGCTATGCATTTGTAGCGACGCCTGCAATCTTCGGCAACCACGTTTTCGAGCAGCATAGAGGTCCGGACGAACATTGTACCGGCTGGTTTGCTGGCTACCACTGGGCAGTTATCGACACAGTTGCCGCAGGTTAGACAGGCTTGAGTGCCGGATATATCCTCCGAGACCTTAAGGGCGTGGATATTAGCAAGACCGCTGGACACGATTCTGAAACGGGCTACTGGTGGATGAGTTTTATCCAGGTACATTGTCAAGAATATCGGTGCGGAGTGGTAATTTATCTATCATCGGTATACTCCCGTCATAACTGCTCGCCTGCCAACGCCAATATGCGCCTAGCGCGAATCACCACCGGCAAGTCGACCATCCGTCCGTCAACAGTTATTGCTCCGCTACCATCGGCTTCTGCGGCCTTAAACGCGTTGACGATCTTTCTAGCGTTAGCAACATCTTCTTCTGTTGGGGCAAAAGCGGCGTGAATTGGGGCGATCTGCTTGGGATGAATGGCAGACTTGCCTGTGAAGCCCATCTGTTTGATATGCAGCGTCTCCTTAACCAACCCTTCCTCGTCAATAATGTTGGGAAAAACTGTGTCGATAGCGCCTACCTTAGCAGCCGCAGCACATAGGACCACATGGCCACGAGCGTGCTGTAGTTCCATCCCGTCCCTGGTCCGCTGAGTGCCCATGGAAGCGGTTAGGTCTTCTGCCCCCAAAGTCAGCGCTATAATCCTTGGGCTTGCAGTGGCGATATCGTAGGCTCTCAGCACCCCAACTGGGGACTCCAAGATTGGCATGACTACAATGGAGCCTTCCTTCAATCCCCGTTGCCGTTCCAGTGCAGTGACGTCATTGTCTAGAGTACGAATCTGCTCAGGGGACTCGACCTTGGGTATGCGCAACCCTATGAGACCAGGAACCACCACGGCTGCAAGATCCAGGTGATACTCCTGGGATTCAAGGCTGTTAATACGTACCATCACCTTATGATGTTTGAGATCGCCAGCGTTTAAAATGCTGGCTACAATTTCTCGGGCTGCGGCTTTCTCGGCCGCCGGTACTGCGTCTTCGAGGTCGAGCACAAGGATATCTGCTCCAAAATTCGGCGCTTTCCGGATCATGTTAGGCTTATTGCCAGGCACGTAGAGAAGCGTCCGCATGGGATGAAGCAATTCCTTTTACCTCCACAGTGGGCTTGAGATATCAGCCACAGTTTGTAGGGCTGATATGGATATCAAGAGGGTCTCACTTTCCCTAGCGTAGCGTAAGCCGCAGGATTGATATTCCTGCACATACATGATAGGAGAACTGATGAGCTCCCTCGTCGACAATTGTGTCCTGTACAATTTGCTCTGTGTGCGTTGCCAAGCCTATCTATTTTACTCTCCTATCGGGCGCGATTGCATCTAATGGTAGATCGTATCGTTCAGATTGACAACGCGCTTAGCAGAGAGTGTTGGAAGCTGTGCTTCTTCCCCCACTTAGTATCCACGTCCCGAGGCCCCTTCCCTCCCTTTTTGCGGACTTCATCCTTCGCAGTGTTCACGTCGGCCACACTGTGGACGCTATCCACCACCTGAATGCTCCCAAACCTGATCCCTTTGGCAAGCGCTGTCTTAACAATCTCTTCCAGCAACCCGTTTACCGCATCCAGCTTCCCTTTGCCACAAGCTGCCCCCTAAACTCCGTCAGACTCGAGTGATCAGGAGCCAATCTGTCCACCGCTAGGCCCACAAACCGCTTGGCCGGAAGGTTCTCGTTCACATAGCTCTCAACTTGGCGCTCAGAGAGATTGTGCAAATATGCCACGTCTCAACAAAACGCATTGGCCAACCTCCACCCTCATCCTCTTACCACCAAAGCTACTACAAACCCCACGGACCTGAAGAGCTCCTACGTCGGATACTAGTGCCCTTCACTACCCCTGCTATCAGCACTCCCAAAGCTCGTTTTCCAACACTCTCATCTGAAAATGGTTGCTTAATGCCCTGCTTCTGTCTTAGTATTTGCAAGCTTACTTCTGGCAATTGTATCTCAACCACTGAGTGAAAATAATGACCGATCGTTTCCCTTCTCTTCCCCGCCATTTCGGCCCTTCCCGGCCCCGCCTGACTGGCCTTCGGATTAGCATCATTCTTTTATTGGTAGGGTCTGCCGGGATTTCTGGTCTCATAACTCTAAGCCTGCTGGGGCCAACCAGCCTGGCGTTGTTGAGGCTTTCATGGATA
>JBMNNU010000272.1:0-4514 GCA_050942695.1 Chloroflexota bacterium | reverse complement strand
TTTCAAGCTCGAGAGGTCCGAGGTGATTCTCGATGCAGCTTGATGCACTAAGAATGCCGCGAGCCGAGGTGGCCTAGAAAGGAAACGATGGCTAGCCGGAATTTTTTTTAGACGATCTTTTTCACCGGATCCAAGGATGCGGAACGAAAGGATCTGGTGGAGTATTCCTCTTTACTCATGGTAGTTATCGGAAAGGCTTGTAAAGACTTGCGAGGTCAGCTCACCGCCTAACAGGTTGATGAGAAGCTGGTGTAGGCTCTCCACCAAGACGGTGAGATGCTCGTGGTCGAGGTCGGTTACTGCGCTTTCGTTGCAAGGGTCCAAACGGAGGGCTAAGAGGTTGATTCCGTTATTCTCGACTGTAGCGGAGTTCAACTCCGGGCACGACTTCCTGGCATCGTTAAGCGCTTTGCGTAGAACAGCCCGAGTCCCCTCATTACCCAACAGTTCTTGCAAACGTTCGGTAATCGATGGTAGCCACTCTTCTATAGGCCCCGCATTCGCAGTACCAGAAGGTAACCACGTCATCCCTGCCTCCTAGCAGCAACGCCGAGGGCGCCATATTGGCACTGTCGAGGGGATTGCGCTCATTATTCAAGCATCACTGTTACTGTTCAATACCCGTTCTTGAACAATTGGGTGCTTATGTAACGATACAACGACCTAGCGACACGTGTCAATCCTATTTTGTTTCAAGCCGCGTCTTGGAAGCGTCTGGCACGGATGCTGCTCGGCAGCATCCAACATTCAAAGAAGGGGGATTCTGACATGCCGATGCACGAGAGGAACCCCGCTTACAAGCGAGGGCTGAAGTCGGGACGATTCGCCGGGCGGCGAAGCATGAACGCCAGGGCGGGAGAGCGGAGGCTATCCAGGCCGCGACGCGATGCCTTCGGGCAGCTTATCAGGGAGGAGCGGTTCGGCGGGAAAATGGATCTTGCACCTGCTTGGTGGACCCCAATGCCCACATCCCCTGGGGGCGCTTCCTGAAGTAACGGCTTCGGCTGTTAGGTTGCACACACCGTCACCGGGTGCTAGCCTATTCCCATGGATCTTTACGTCCGTTCTTTGGGCCCAAGCACAGCCCCTACCGTAGTCCTTCTCCATGGAGGAGGGGTGAGCGGCTGGTCCTGGGATCCGGTGGCCGAGTTGCTCCGCGAATACCACTGCCTGATACCCGATCTCCCCGAGCATGGCCGAAGTCTCGCCACCGGCCCATTCTCTATACAGATGGCGGTAGAGCTTATCGCACATCTGATACGAGAAAAGGCTCATGGGGGTCGTGCCCACCTTATCGGGCTCTCGCTTGGGGGACAGATAGCATTAGAGCTGTTGAGTAGCCGGGCAGCCTCCGTGGATTCGGCCTTATTGAGCGGGACTCTCGTCCGGCCGATCTCGGGAATAAAGGCGCTTCGCATCCTTCTTCACGCCTATATGCCCTTCCGTAATCTCAACTGGCTGGTGCGCCTCAATCAGCGCTACTACGGCATCCCCGATCGCTACCAGGCTCAGTTCAAGGATGATACTCGGCGCATCACCGCGAGGAGCCTTGGGCGCATCCTCGAAGCGAACATGAGCTATCGGTTACCGGGAAATCTGGCGAAGGTGGAAGTGCCTACCCTAGTAATCGTGGGGGGCCGTGAGCAGGGCATAATGAAGCAGTCTGTCCGCGACATCGTTGCGGCTTTGCCCCGTGCCGAAGGCCGCATCGCCGAAGGGCTTTCCCATAACTGGCCACTGCAGTCCCCAGCGCTCTGTGCCCAAACGATCCGAGCCTGGATCTCTGGGCAGCGCCTGCCCGAGAGAATGCGGCCTCTGGAGTGACTACACTTCTCGCCTGATTCGGCGATTCGACAGTTCCCATCGTTGATTGGCCGGCCGTGGGATTGCTCATCGCTGTTCGGTTGACTTATCCTGATAACCTATATAGTCTGCTGGCAGTAAAACCGCTACGGTCCCAACGAGCACTCCACCCGGCAGTCCAATTTGGACAGGGTCGGGCTGAGGACATCAACCGTTCGGGTTGATCGGTATGTTGCTTGGAGATGTTGAAGATGGACAGTAAGGAGTCCGAGCTGGCTGCAAGGAAGCTGGTGAAAGAAAGCTGGAAGCCGCCGGAGACGAGGAAGAGGCGACCCAGAAAGCTGATATTGGTTGCATTCGCCCTAGTGGCCTTGTTGGGTGTGCTGTATGTTGCCGGCTTCTTAGGTGGCCGGGAGCCGGAGGAGCCGCAGCAACCGGTAACGGAGGCGCTTCCCTCCGTAGTGTCTGCCTCCGGCCCTGTAGTGCCGGCCAAGCGTGCCGCGCTTAGCTTTACCACCACAGGTAGGGTAAGCAAGATCTCCGTTCAGCCTGGAGACAAGGTGAATGAGGGGCAACTGCTCGCCCAGCTCGAGCCATCTACCGTACAGTCCACCAGCTACGGCGCAGCTTCACCGGCTCCTGGTACCCCGGATTTCTACCTGGTAGCCCCATTCGATGGGGTCGTAGGGTTGGTGCCCGTCAGGGAGTGGGAGACGGTCGTACCTGGTACCGCGGTGGTGATGCTGGGTGACCTCTCTCACCTGAGGATCGAGATCGAAGATCTGTCAGAGGCCGATGTAGGCAGGCTGCAGGAGGGCCAGAGCGTGGATGTGACCTTCGAAGCCTTTCCAGGCCGCAAGGTAAGTGGGCGGGTGGAGCGTATCTCACCCATGAACAACACCAAAAGTGGTGGGGTGAACTACGACGTGGTGGTGGAGTTCACGAGCGCCGACCTGCCCGACCTTCGATGGGGGATGACGGCTCACGTCGACATCATTGTCGGGCCGGAGCATTAGTGAGAACGGGTTAGTCGACCTCCCGCTCTGCTGTTCTCCCCAAGTTCACGATCACCACTACAGCGATGATGGTAACCAGAATGGCGTAGATAAATAGGCCAACGATATCCGATCCTGTTGGCAGTATTGTTGTGAGCAAAGCCGTTATCGCCTCATTCCAGGCGAGGGCGGCCACTACACCAAAGGCAGCGGTTGCCAGGCCAATGATGGCGCCCAAATAGGTCATCTGTCCCCTGTTCGGTTCCTGAATCATCTCTTTTGCTCCTTATCTTTCTACCTATCGGCTACGATGTTATTGTCCCCTGCACAAGTAAGTATTATTGGGGACACCCCCGTGACGCTGCGCTCGCTCGCGTCCACGCCTGCCAGGGCTCAACGCTGTGCTCGCTCACGTTGAGTGCGCTGGACCCGCCTTTAGCTACCTATGCAGCGGTCAGTAGCTTTGCTTGTGGTGGGCGCGAGGCACCACCTTATCGATGAATCAAGTGAGCAAAAAAGGCAAGGAGCATGCCATCTGGCCTGGGTAGGGCATGGTTCACGGCACGAGTCACAATGTAGCGTCGGACACAAGGCCCGACGCTACAGCATTGGACTGTTACACGAACTGACTGTTTGTATGAACCATCCCCTGGGGTAGTGGATAGATAGGCAATTGCGGAAATAGGTGGAAACCGGACCGGTTATCAAGGGGCAGGATCACCTGGAAATGTCGTTCTCGCGATCCCGAAGCCCTAGCTCCAGCAGCATCTCCCAGGCACCACGACCGGCCATAGCAAGAAGAAGGATATTCACCGCTACCAACCAGTCTAACCAGTCGGCGTCCCCGGTGAGGGAGCGGAATCCGCCGGTTATCACCAGCAGATAGGCTATGGTAGGGATCGGCAGTCGCCACAAGAAACGCCAGAGCCCGATCCTAGGGCGCAGCTCCCAATGCCGCGGTGCTATTAAGACCGTGCGCACCAGGCCAGCCAACCCCAACAGAATCAATAAAAATCCCAGCACTTGAGGAGACTCGTGGGGCATCATGAACAGCAGGGCGAACATCAGGAGATAAAGCATGCCCCAGAGCGCCTGGCCTGCGACCTCGAGGTGATAAGCGACGTCTTCCCCGGTTAGAGCGGGGATGTTGATCGACACAGCCACGAACAGGAGACCTAGAAGGGCTGCGGCGGCCGTCCCCGACAGCAGGTAGAAATCGTGCCAACTTCCCAGAACCTCGCTGAATTCGTTCTCCACCCCAACCTCCTCGTCATATCGAGACTATCCTACAGTTGGTAGGCCTCGTCCTAGAGCCCCGGGCTGAAGCCGCGGGGCTGAAAAGACAAAGCCTCCTCTGGGGTTACCGTCTCAGCCCGCAGGGCTTCGTATTCTCAGCGCGGTCGCTTCAGCGCCGCGCTCTTGGCTCCAACAATCTGCTTTACAAACTCGGGACGGTCTTGTGATATTAGACTTCAACTATATTGGTATAGAATATGCAGCCTTTATAAATAGCTTTGTGTTGATAAATCCAAACAGCTTTCTCCCCAACCCGGAATCCAGGCCAACGAACGACCTTTCGTAGGCCAACCGAACACATGTTGCGGTCGAGGTCCCTACGCCAATCAACGTGCCATGCAGGATAAGATGCGGTTGAGTAGAGGAGAAAAAAATGAATAAGATGCTGTTAGCCATGATCCTGGCTGCTGTCGCTCTCCT
>JBMNNU010000271.1:0-4515 GCA_050942695.1 Chloroflexota bacterium | reverse complement strand
CGGCAGGCCGGGGCTGGGCGCCCGCTTCCGCGACCTTGAAAAAATCTCGATGGCCCTTGCGGAGGTAGGGATGGTATTCGAGCCCAAGAATCCGGTGACCTACCTGATGACCGACACTAAGACGGGGAAGATCCGTGATGATGTACTAGACGAGAAGGTGATGTCCGCTATCATCGAGTGCCGAATCGAGGAATCGCGGCTACCGGAAGCCCTGGAGGCACTGCGCCGGGCAGCAGGGGAGATCGATACTGTCCTCAGCGCGGGGGTTTCTGCCCGCTGCAATCCCGATGGGTCTATACCTTACGAGGACATCGTCCGCAAGTGCGGGTTCACCCTCTCGCTCAACGCCAAGACTAACCTGGGCATGGGGCGCCCTCGATATGAAGAGAGACAGGAGACTCAAACAGCAACCGTCTCCACGGAGGCAAAGCGATGACAAACACCCTTCACCGGCAGGGAACCCGGGAGAGCCTGTCCAGGGACTACGTGATATTCTTGCACCCCGCTCGCGGCATTAACCGGCAGGGCTGCGCCGAAAAACTGAAGAGCTTCATAAAGATGGCTTTGGAAGAGGGTGCGGTCAATATCGGTGTCAACAAGGAGAACCTCTTTACAGCCGATCCTCAGAAAATGATCGCGGGCATCACCGACGATTCCAGCGCAGTCGCAACCTTCAACGACCGCGAGAAGTTACGGCATTTTGTCGGCAGGTTAAAGCAGGCGGATATGGGTGTCTCCGTCAACATCAGCGGTTTGGCAGATGAGGTAGACGAGATATTGCGCTCCCATGGGATAATCCGCCACAGCATCGAGCATTCCCTTGGCGTGATGGGGAAGACAGAACGGCTTCCCTCGCGGCAGATCCTGGAATTGACTACGATGTGTGGCCACGGCACGATCTCCTACAATCATGCTCGAAAAATGATCGACTTGGTGAAACTGGGGAAATTGACACCCAAGCAGGCCGCCACTTACCTCGCCCGCCCCTGTGCTTGTGGAGCCTTCAACGTAGCTAGAGCCGAAGAGTTGCTCGCCAAAGCAGTCGAGATGGCCTAGAGACTATAAGGAATCTCTCCAACCTGCCGAATAATTAAATATGACAGGAAAAGGACCGGGACATGGCTGAAACCGTCGCTTTAGATACCCTTCGAACGATATGTGCGGAGGTCCCAGAGGCACGGGTCATCGTCATCGACTGTTGTCAGACAAAGGATGAATACACCCCAAAGGATGGATTCAATCTTATGCTGGCAGTCGAACCGGTGCATTATGTAATCAAAGAGGTATCGGCCGAGCAACTAGCTGATACGCTCAGGGAAATCCAATCCGAGGGGTTAGCAGGGGTTGAGAACATTTGCAACCCATCGGTCGAGGGGAGAAAGCAACAAGAGGGCAAACGCACCGTTGTGGTTCTTAAGGTAGATGACTAACTCAAAAAACAATAGAGCAATTTCATCTATCAGCCTAGCATTAGGCATCAGAATTGCATTCGAAGGTAATAGAAGATGAGGGGAGTTGCGAAGCTTGTTGTTCTTGTAGTTGGCAATCGCGTAAGCGATGTTTGTAGGTGGGGGCGAGCTAGGGGGCATGTCAAATGGCTGTGCGAGAGACGGAGATTGGTGAACAGTTAGCTCAAATCCGGTCTGAATGGTCAGTGGCTATTCCTGGTTCATTGATAATGGTTATTATCTTACTCTCCCCTTTACTCTTCGACCTCTTCCAGAAGATCGGATAAACTTGCCGAAGCCGGGGGCGATCACCCCCCGGCAATCTCTCTCCCTAATAGTAACCTCCGGAGCACACTATTCTCCCCCTTGATCTGGGATCTCAGGGTGGAACGGTTCCTGAACCTTGAAGGTAGCGGATGCCTGTGCCCCGCTGTCCTGTCCGACAACTACGAAAACGGCCGACTCCGTGGCATCAGCGGGCACCTGAGCTGGCCCCAGTCCCCGATATCTGCCCTGATCATCAGCTATAGTTTCGGCCACTGCCGGACTGCTTGCTGTTCCGACATGTAGGGTCACCCGCTCTCCCGCCGCAAAGCCCCCTCCATTAGCAGTCACCGTGGCACCGGCATAGCCTGAATAGCTGCTCAGATCCATCCATGGATGGGGAGCAATAACCGAAAAATCTCTGGTAACCACGGCGCCGCTACTTTGGCCGCGAAGAATTATGGGCAGTTTTTCGCCTTGAGATACCATAGGGATAGTGATTGGACCCCCACCCCAGATACCGCCATATTGGTCGGCGGTAAAGGTTGTGACTGGATTCCCAACTTCGCCGATGAAGAGGTCCACCTTCTCATCGGGTAGAAAACCCCTTGCATTTATGTCGATCTCTAGTCCAGGAAGCCCCGACCAGGGGCTAAGCTCCAACTCGGGAGCAAGCGGCATTACCTCCACATCGGTCGCCAACTCCTCACCCTTTTCGCCTTTCATCAACAAGACGTGCTTGCCGGGCTGCACAACCGGGACTTCTATCTCTGTCCATGAGGTATTGCCAGATTCGTCCGTTTCCATGATAGCCAGCGGCTCCTGTGATTCGAGCGGGGTTGAGTCGCCTCCCTGCGTCAAATAAACACTTACACGATCGCTTGGTTGAAATCCGCCGGCGATAAAGCCTAGCCTCGAGGCCTGTTGCAGAGAGTAGCTATCTAGATTCGCCCATAGCTCCTTAGCCCGGACGTTAATTGTGGCTAACGCCATTGTTTGGCCTGAATCACCTATAGCTTGGATCTCGCGAGCCCCCGACTCCAGCCAACTGGGCAGGATAACCTCAGCATCGACTGCCTGGCCGCTGCTATCAACCTGCACCTGGCCGAAATCTTCGAAGGAATCGCCATTTTTTGCCTGAAGGGTCACCGTTTCATCGGGCTGGAATCCCTCCAGGGAGAAGATAAGGGTCTCCCACTGGGTTACAGCAGTGGAAGGGAGGGTGATTCGGGCTGAAGTCTCGCTCTGTGCAGTGGGGGTAGCGTGCACAGCTCGAACCTCGTCCGGGCTGACTCCCGGAGGTACGGCATCGGTTGCGGAGGGTGGAGCTACGTCTAGGGCAGCCGTTCCCTCTTCGCCGCTATCCAAACGAAAGGCGCCCAATCCAACCATCCCTACCAGCAGTATGGCGCCTGCGATAATAGCTAACCAACGGATATTCCAGTTGCTCACCTTTGACGCTCCAGCCGGCCGAATTGCCCGCCCCCGATAAACCGCCAACGGTCTACCTGGAGCGCAGATCCGGTCGGTGGCGCGCAAGAGGTATGCCAGAGCGGAAAGCAGCGGTGATAGGTATCTGGCACTAGTTGGGTGGTGAGTAGTAGGGGGTGGTAGACCTGATATCCGACTGCCGGCGCGTGGCTGTAAGGTCGCGTGAGCGGCCTATGCTGCGAGCGCGGGCAGGCTGCCCGCGCTCGCTCTCAGGAAGGAAACCTTCAACCAGATATCGGGATCGCCATGGCGGAGCGCTACACAGTCCACACGGCCAGCGGATCTCTGGGGATGGGGAACCGCCGGCAAAGCTGCAGAGACCTAGCCCGTAACCCCTCTATTACATCCTCGCGGCCATCGCTGGTAAGGGTTGTGGCTATGATGTCTGCGATCTCGGAGATTTCCGCCTCGCCCATCCCCCGGGTGGTAACCGCAGGGGTCCCGAGCCGAATGCCACTGGTCTGCGCTTGAGGGGCTGGATCGTACGGAAGCAAATTTTTATTGACGGTTACATTCACCTTGGCCAGTAGGTCCTCGGCAGCGGCGCCGGTCATCTCTATCGGTCGCACATCAACCAGCATCAGATGGTTATCGGTGCCGCCCGACACGATACGCATACCTCGCTGCTCCAAACCTCTGGCGAGTCCCTTGGCGTTAGATACGACCTGCTTAGCGTATTGCTGGAACTCAGGGGTGCTGGCTTCCTTCAGGCAGACTGCTTTCGCTGCGATGACGTGCATGAAAGGCCCGCCCTGTGTGCCAGGAAACACCGCCCGATCGATGGCCTTGGCGTACTGCGCTTTCGAAAGGATCATGCCGCCGCGAGGGCCTCTCAATGTCTTGTGGGTCGTGGTCGTAACAACGTCGGCGTAGGGTACCGGGGATGGATGGACGCCAGCGGCTACGAGTCCGGCTATGTGCGCCATATCAACCATCAACAACGCCCCCACTTCGTCAGCGATAGCGCGCAAAGCCTGGAAATCAATAAACCTGCTGTAAGCGCTGGCCCCCGCCACTAGCAATTTCGGCCGGAACTCCCTGGCCTGCTTCGCTATGGCGTCGTAATCCAACAGTTCGGTCTGAGGATCTACGCTATAGTGCGCGGTTTCGTACAGCTTTCCGGACAGGCTGATCCTCGATCCATGCGACAGGTGGCCGCCCATATTCAAAGCCAGTGCGAGGATTTTATCCCCTATGTTAAGCAGGCCGGCGTATACAGCCAGATTCGCCTGGGTACCCGAGTGGGGTTGCATGTTGACGTGCTCTGCGCCGAAAAGAGCTTTGGCTCGGTCGATTGCCAACTGCTCGATCT
>JBMNNU010000270.1:0-4516 GCA_050942695.1 Chloroflexota bacterium | reverse complement strand
GAAGTACGGCGCCGGAGAAAGTGCCAGGTGAGCAGTTTGGCTGTTTCGGCCCCCTCCCAAAAGGTAACGGAGGGGATCAACGGTCGCCTCAGCACGAATGGAAACCGTGCAGTGAGCTTAAGGGTACAAGGTGGCTTGACTGTGAGGCGTACATGCCGAGCAGAGACGAAAGTCGGGCCTAGCGGACGCTGCGGCACCTAGTGGACGGGCCGTGGTTTCAAGGGATAAAAGGTACCCCGGGAATAAAGGGCCAATACCGCCAGAGAGACCACATCGACGGCGGAGTTTGGTACCCCGATGTCAACTCACCACATCCTGGGACTGGAGCAGGCCCCAAGGGTTGGGTTGAATCCCATCAAAGTGGCACGAGAGTTGGGCATAGAACGACGTGAGTCGGTTCGGTCTTTATCTGCCGTGGGCGGAGGGGACTTGAGGGAGGCCGCCCTAAGTACGAGAGGAACAGGGCGAAGGGACCTACGGCGTGCCGGTTGTCGCGCCCGCGGCATCGCCGGGTAACCGTCGTCCCGACCGGATAAGCGCTGAAGGCATCTAAGTGCGAAGCCGTTCCCAAGATGAGGTCCCCCATGGCGTAAGCCAGTAAGGCCCCAGGGAGACCACCTGGTATATAGGCCGGAGGTGTAAGGCGGGTAACCGTTTCAGCTTACCGGTACTAATGGCCGAGGGCTTGATTCTGATGCCTGTGCGATCTGGAAGCTATCTGATTGTGAAGGTGCAAATCTGAACCGTACACTCATCGCTAGATAGGCCCTTGCGGTACCACCGCAAGGGCCTATCTCTTTGCACTCCATCCTCCCCTATCTCATCAACACTCTTTTGAACCGAATCTTTTTTACATTCTACTTAAGGCATTTGAACAAGCCTGACTTGGCAATCCAACCGTCCCTCGTTGTTACGTGCCTTGAGTGGCAAATTGCGCTTCATGTCGCACTATGCGCGTGAGAGACCCCAAGCCTCGGGCATGAGAATTGCCCCGCCATCAATAGCTCATTCGATGGGGCGATAGCGTTGCGATACGATTGTCGAGAAAAGGGGGATCAAATTACCGTTCATGCTCCTTTACGTGGGGAATCTACCCGAAACCGTGACAGACGAGGATCTCCAGCATCTCTTCAGTCGCGCTGGGATTGTGCGCTGGGTAGAGGTCGCCAGGGACGAGTCTACGGGTCGGGCGGCGGGATTTGGTCGGGTGGAGATGGAGTCCGACGAAGGCGCGACTCGCGCTATCCGCATGTTCGATGGTTACGAGATGGACGACCAGCGGATGGAGGTAAGACTCCAAACCGAGCAGGAGATGGAGGGGTATCCGCCCTCAACTAGAAACCTTACGATTGCCGGTGAAGGTGAATAATCGTTTTTTAGGAGAGGAGCAAGCCGTAACGCGAGCTCCTCTCCTAAACGGCTATTTTATACCGCCCTCGTTCCGCACTCCGGGCAGAACTTGGCTCCCTTTAGCTCCGTGCCGCAGTTGGAGCAGGTTGTCGGAGCCTGTGGCGCCTCGATCTTGGTGCCGCACTCGGGGCAAAACTTACCGCCCTTGGGGTCGGTGCCGCAGTTGGGGCATTTCGCCGCTGGCGCAGGCTGGATCATGGGACTCCCACACTCGGCGCAGAACTTAGCGCCAGCCGGAGCGGTTGTGCAGCCATTGGGGCAGCGCGCCAGGTCTGTGTTGGTACTGGTTTGCTTGGCGGCCTCCGCGACCTGTTTGAACACATCCCCCAAACCGAAGGCGCTTGCAAAGCCTTTGATGGCGCTTGCCGCCTGCTCGCCCTCAGCTTCGGCAATCTCGGCACTCCTGGGGGTATCTGTCGTGCAATATCCCGACTTGGGGTCCCAGCAGGAGGGGCAGCACAGCAGCATGCAGGTGGGGCACTCGTGGAACCTGTCCTGTACCTGCTGCCAGGCCTTCTCTAATTGCTGAGGGCTCAAGTGTGTGATGTAGCGAGGGTCTTCACCCGTTACTCTCTCCGCAGCGGCGCCGCCGAAGATAGGGATGTTGCGGAGCATGCCGCCCACCGCTTCTTTGCCTATGTCTCTTGCGATAGTGCCCCCAACATCGGGCTGTGTGCGGACCTCTCTGTCGCATCGCTCGCAGTAGAACACCGCGTAGGGACCGATCCCATCGTTCCTCACGTCATAGTTCGATGGCATGCGCATCTTAGGAACTACCTCCTCCTCCACAAAGGCGTCCTCACGGAGGTCTACCCTCCGTGTACTTCCAGATGATAGGGGCAGCTTAAGTTCTAGTAGTAATTTGTGTCAATAGAAAAAATAAAAATATTGGAGGGGCACACATATGTGCCCCTCTTGGGATAATGCGCACGGCAATTAAGCAGCCTTTTCGGTCGGCCCCTGCTGCTTTTCGGTCCGCTGGCGTATCTCTTCCTGGATATCCAGCACCTCTTCCTCTTCCACTGGAACGGTCCGTCGAATGGACTCGCTGCGATGGGAGATTCGCTTCCAATGGGTTTCGTTGCGCTTGGTGGTCAGGATGTGTTTGACCTGGCGCTCCAACTCCGCTGCCACGTTGATCAGAGCACTCTCCAACGTCACCCCGTTGGCGCGGGCGTAGCACCTGTCCCCAGGCAGTTCCAGGACAAAGCGGACGTTGTAGTACTCGTCTGTGACCGGCAGGCGCCATAGTGTGACCCTGCCCATGACCGAATCGGGCGGGTAGTCGTGGAGAAGCTGTTCGACTACCTCCATTTTTTCGCGGATCAGCGACTCCTTGGCTTCGCTACAATCTAAGTCCTTACAATGGATCTGATAGTACATATACCCCTGTCCCCCGGTCTCTTGTTTCTCCCCTGCGTTAGTCTCGCGCCCACCTGACGCGGGTGAATTTCTCAAAGGGCACCCGCTGAACGGTGAGCCGGCCTTTGAAAGCGCTCTTCATTCCTGCCCCGATCCTGCGCGCGAGAGATTGGCTGGTGGTCAGGATGTATATGTAATCCCCCCTGTCCTGTACCGTTGCCAACCGGGACATCGGATTGGTCTCCCGGGCACGTTTCTCCTCATTGTGTATGAAGTTGAGTATCTCTTCTTTGTGGCCCTCCAACCAGGCTCCCCGTAGCACCACCTCGCCGTCGAACATCTGGCGACGGATTCGCTGGTCGGCTGGGCACAACTCTATCCGTACGTTGGGGTCCTGGCGTAAACGTTGGTATTCCTTCTCGTCCAGATACCAATGCTTACCGTCGGATATGGAGTGGCACACCGGGCAGATGGTCTGCACCCCCACCGCGTCGGGGCCTTCGAAGCCCTTCGAAGGGTAGTGCCACTTTCTGGTCTCGCCCTCAAAGGACCACTGGGTATCGTGCCAGGTAGGTTCCACCTTGCCAGGTAGTATCGGTTTAGGGTTGGGTTTCACGATGGGTGAGCGCATTCTGCGCATGGTTACCTCCCGGTCGAGAGGCGGGTCCGCGCCTGCCAATCCCGGAACAGGGCGTGATCCACCTGAAGTTTATCCCTGATGCCTCTGACACCGGCGATGTCGGCGATGATGCGCCGTATACGCCGTCGATCCTTCAAGGAGGGCACCTTCCCTGAAATATGCACGATACCGTCGACGACGCTGACCTCCCGGTCGAGCACCACAACGTCTTCGATAGCCAGATTCTGGGTAACCAGGCTCAGCAGATCGATCGCATCGGTATGCTCGGGCATCTTTACCTTGATGTTGCTCACCACATCGCGGATCCCTTTGATTCCTGCGGCCGTTCTGACAGCCCGCTCTACGTCCGACAGTTTCTCCGCAGTGCCCACCAATCTAACAATTCCATGGGATACCTTGGATCCCACCCATGCGAAGCCGGTGCTGTCCAGCTTCTCTCGCACCATCTTTCCAAGCTCTTCGTCATCGAGATAGGCATCGATGGCGACGGTGACGGCGCTCTGGACTACCTCCACCCCCGGGATCGCCTCCACCAGCTCCTCGGCGGCCATCCGCGCAGCGGCGGAATCCACCACCCCGGTGATGGTGGCGACATGCCCTTCGCTCTTCACCGATATCCTATCGAATATCCCGTCGCCCAGATCGACTCTGGCGTCCCGGGCCAGGGAGAAGATGGCATCGCCCGCGATCTCCTGGTCCGCCAGGCTGCTGCCCACCTCGCGGTCAGCCAGCCGCTCGTCGTCCAGGGATGCCCGCTCCTCCGGCTCGTCCAGGGTCGAATGGGTAGGTGGGAACGGCTCCTTCGCCAAGGATTTTTTGACCAACTCTTCAGATGGCTGCATCCTTGAGCCTCCTTGCATCAGAGAATGGGATGGGTCGGGCAAGATCTGTACCGACTGATACCGACCTCACCCCCTAACCCCCTCTCCGACACGGAGAGGGGGAATCAGAACCCTCCTTCCAATATGGGAAGGAGGGTAGGGGAGTTAGGTGGGGAACCGTTACAGCAAGAGCCTGGATGGGCTCTCCAGCCAGCTTTTGACCTCTGTGAGAAACCTTGCAGCGTCGGCGCCGTTGGCCACACGATGATCAACCGAGAGGGTA
>JBMNNU010000269.1:0-4530 GCA_050942695.1 Chloroflexota bacterium | reverse complement strand
ATGCGGGGGATATAACCACGATCTCGATGCTGAACCAGCTAAAAACGCTAGCCCCCACCGAGGCGGTCTACGGCAACGTGGACGATTCCATGCTAAAGGCCACGCTCCCGCGCTCAAGGGTGGTCGAAGCGGGGGGTTACCGTATTGGATTAATCCACGGCGATGGTCCGGGAGGGGGTACGACTCCGGAGCGTGCGTACCGGGCATTCACCGATGTGGACTGCATCGTCTTTGGCCACAGCCACTACCCCTATCTGGAGAGGCGCGGCAACGTGCTGATGGTCAACCCTGGATCTCCAACCGACAAACGCCGTGCGCCCCGGCCGTCCTTTGCGCTGCTCAACACCGCCGGAGGTTTGACCGCCGAGATCGTCTACCTGTAGAGCGATGCCTTCATCCTAGCCAGCGCTTCGGCCAGGACGGATCGCGGGCAGCCGAAGTTCAATCGGACGAACCCCTGCCCTTCGACCCCGAATAGCGCGCCATCCTGGAGAGCCACTTTAGCCTCTTTTACGAAGAACTCCGCAGGTGAGCCATCGATCCCCGCTCCCCGGCAGTCCAACCAACCCAGATATGTACCTTCCGGCTCGTGCATCCGGATCTGGGGGATCTCCTCTTTCAGGTAGCGCAGCAGGAAGTCACGGTTGCCCCGAAGGTACTCGATGAGATTAGCGAACCACTCCCCGCCGTACCTGTAAGCCGCGAGGCCGGCGACGAAATCGAAGATGCCGGGCCGGTTGGGCACCCTCCCCGCAGCAGCGGCCTTCAACCTGTCTCGATTCTCAGGATTGCCGGCTATCGCTATCGAGAAATGGAAACCGGCGATATTGAAGCTCTTCGATGGTGAAAGCAGGGTAATAGTCCGCGCCGCCACCTCTGGGCCAAGGGTGGCGATGGGTATATGGGAGTGCCCTTCGTAGATGAAGTCCTGGTGGATTTCGTCGGAGCAGATGATCAGGTCGTGCCTGAGACAGATCTCCGCCAGCCTCTCAAGTTCAGCCCTGGTAAAGACCCTGCCGACAGGGTTGTGAGGATTGCACAGCAGGAACACCCGCGTGCTGGGAGTGATGGACCTTTCGAAAAGGTCGTAGTCGATCTCGAACCCCTTATCAGTGTGCGCCAGAGGAGCCGTCTGCAAGGTGCGACCGATATTGTTCGCAATGGCGTGAAACGGGGGGTAGACGGGGGTTTGGATCAACAATCCGTCGCCGGCCTCGCTGAAAGCGCTGGGGACGAGGTTGAACCCGACGAACACACCCGGCAGGAAGAGCATATCGTCCGGATTCACCTGCCAGCCGTACAGCCTCTGGAGACGCTCCTGAATGACAGGCCGCAATTCCGGCGGCTCGATGCCGTATCCGTATACTCCGTGCTCGACTCGCTGTCGCAGCGCGTCGATGACAGCTTTCGGGGATTGGAAGTCCATATCGGCCACCCAGAGAGGGAGCACATCGTCTCCGTAGCGCCCCCACTTCATGCTGTCTGTTCCGCGTCTCTCGACGATCCTGTCGAAGTCGAAGCTTTCGGCTGCATTCTGGCATTCGTCTTTAGAGTTCAAGGTAATCTCCTTTGTCGGCAGGTGAAATCGTGTTCTGTCTCTATTCCGTCATTCCCGCTTCCGCGGGAATCCAGAACGCTGGTGCGCGGTGTGGCCTGGACCCCCGCTTTCGCGGGGGTGACGAAAAAGAGGCCGGGGGTGACGAAGGGCAAGCTACCTTAGCCCATGTGCTCAGTGTACTGCGAGCCTGCGACACTCGGCAAATATTGGCACTTATTACCCCTTCACGACACCTATAGGGCGGAAGCGCGCCACGATCCGGGCTATGCCGGCCCCCTCCACCACCTTCACCACCTCGGCCGCATCCTTGTAGGCCTGAGGCGCCTCCTCGACGAGTGTTGCCGCCGCTGCCGACATCACCACGATGCCCTGCCCGGCCAACTGCTTTCGCAGAGCAGAACCCGTCAACGTGCGCTTGGCCTCGGAGCGGCTCATCGTCCGCCCGGCGCCGTGGCAGCAGGACCCGAAGCTCAACTCCATCGCGAGAGGGGTGCCAACGGCTACGTAGGAATAACGCCCCATATCTCCGGGGATCAGCACCGGCTGCCCCACATCCCGGTAGCGAGCGGGGAGGTCGGGGTGGCCGGCGGGGAAAGCCCTGGTAGCCCCCTTGCGATGCACGCACAGTATCTCCCTGGCACTGCCCACCGTGTGCTCCTCGATCTTCGCTATATTGTGCGCGACGTCGTATACAGCCGAGAGTCCGTCGGACTTCACCTTCTTACCGAACACACGGCCGAAGGCATCGCGCACCCTCTGGGAGATGCACTGCCGGTTGGCCCAGGCGAAGTTCGCTGAGGCCGCCATGGCCGCGTAGTAGCCCCGGCCCTCAGGGGAATCGAGCGGAGCGCAGGCCAGTTGCTGGTCGGGCAGCGCGATCCCGTAGTTGCGAACCGCCTGGCGCATCTCTCTCAGATACCCCTCGCACACCTGGTGGCCCAACCCTCGAGAGCCGGTGTGGATGAGGACGGTAACCTGCCCCTCAGCCCGAATCCCCATGGCCGTGGCCGCACCCCGATCGAGGATCTCGTCAACTACCTGGACCTCGACGAAGTGGTTACCCGATCCCAGGGTACCAAGCTGCGGCATTCCTCTCTTGATGGCTTTATCGGGTACTTTTGCAGGGTCGGCGCCGCGAAGGCACCCTCTCTCCTCGCACATTTCGAGGTCCTCAGGCTCTCCGTAGCCGGCCTCTACCGCCCATGCGGCTCCTCTGGTCAGCACCCCCTCCAGGTCTCGGTGGCTGAGCCGGATCGCGCCTTCGGAACCCAACCCGGATGGCACGGCCTGGAAGATCTCCTTCACCAGCTTTTCCAACCGGGGGCGCACCTCGTTCTCTGTGAGATCGGTCCGAAGCAACCTCACGCCACAGTTTATGTCGTAGCCGATGCCGCCGGGGGAGATAACGCCGCCGTCCACTCTCGTAGCTGCGACTCCACCGACCGGGAAGCCGTAGCCCCAGTGGATATCGGGCATAGCGAGTGAGTGTCTGACTATTCCGGGCAAGAAGGCCACGTTGGCTACCTGCTCCAGCGCTTTGTCCTCCTCTGCCAACCGGAGCAACTTCTCGGATGCGAAGACCACGCCCGGCACTCTCATCCCAGCCTTGTATCCGACCGGCATTTCCCAACGGTTTTCGTCCAGTCGCCGCAACCTGCCGGCAACGTTAGCTCCTTTTACCTGCTTTTTCGTTTTCTTGGACTCAGACATCTAGCACCACCCTGGCCAACCATTCGTCGCCGACGCGCCCGACTTCCAGATCGTGATACGTGGCCGCCTTGACCCCCGTCTTGACCCGGTGGCGAGAGGCGTCAAGCTTCTCACCCCAGATCACGCCACGGAGCCGGCTTTCCGACAGTTCGCGCAGATCCAGTCGGCTGTAAAGCATACCCTCGCACTCGAACAGAAACAACAGCTCGTTCAGCCAGTCCACGAAGAGACTTTCCAACTCCGGGGCTTCTATGTCTATCTCCATAGATACGGTATCCCGCACCTGCGATGGATCGATAAGTACACTATAGAGGGCTAGCGCGCCGTTGGCGAACAGATCTTGAAGGCTCTTTCCCCGCACCAGCACCGCTACGTCGGCTGTGTGGGGTAAGAACTGGAACTTCTCTGCTTTCTCCATCCGGCCTCCTCATATCGACTGCAATGGTCATGCCCTTTTTACTGCATCTTACCATGTCCCGTTACCTTTGCGTGCCATGCTCGTTATAAAGGGTGAAAAGCGGGTTGTTCATCCCACAACTGGCACACCTGAACCCTGCTTTGGCCGGCAGGAGCCCGCAGGAATCCACAAGACTCATGGGAGGAGAATTTGAGAAAACTAACCACTTTACTGGCCATCGCTCTATCCCTGGCCCTACTCGCCGGAATCGCGGTGGCTATACCAGCCAGCGCGCAGCCCAGCAATCTCGACTACGATATCCCAAACGGGCACTTTTTCACGCAGGCTAACGGCCACCCGTTGGGGACCAACCCCACAGGATACTCCGTGACCAACGACGACGGCATCCCCTTTTGGGACGCGTTCAAGGCGTTCGGTGGCGAGCACGTGGTCGGGTACCCGGTAAGCCGCCGATTCATCTACGACGGTTTCGTCACACAGGCTATGCAGAAGATGGTGTTCCAGTGGAGACCCGACACCAAAGAGGTCTGGTTCCTCAACACATTCGACGCCCTTCAGGACAAAGGCAAAAACGACTGGCTGCTGGTCTACCGCCAGACGCCGGTCACCTTCGATACATCTGAGGATACTGGCCTCACCTGGGAGCAGATCGTCCAGCGCCACCAAGCGTTCCTCGACCAGAACGAGGCCATCAAGGAGCGATATTTCGCCGACCCATCCCCGATCGAGCACTTCGGGCTGCCTGTGGCCTACGCCGATATGGGCAACTCCTTCGTGATCCGTTGCCAGCGGGCTACCTTCCAGTATTGGAAGGAGGATGTGCCATGGGCAAAGAAGGGGGATG
>JBMNNU010000268.1:0-4547 GCA_050942695.1 Chloroflexota bacterium | reverse complement strand
ACACGACTAAGAATATGTCAATTAGCTATTGACAACCGTACCTCAGACGAGGTACAAGTCATCTGTAAAGATAAACGACCGGTCGGGGCGGCGACTAGGTCTCAGAGCCTTTTCCTGTACCTCGTATAAGCAAAGCAGGGGAGGGCAATGCTGTGATCCTCACTTGCCCCGTCTTTCTAACTACGTTGCTTACCAATTGAATAGCTCTTTATGGTTGCCTAGGCTGTCTGTCTTCGACGTAGAGGGCGTCTAGCCAGGAATCGGGTTTACCCAGTCGAGTTCGCTAGGCCGGCCGAGTCTGCGACTCCATCAGGAGGGGCGAGGGGGCGACTCCGATGGATAACAAGACACGGGCGAGGCCTTTACAGGCCTTGAAGGTGTTGCGCTCGCTGGAGATGCGAAGGGGGTGAGAGTCCTTGTAGAGTGATCATTCGCTACTGCCCGTGGTATCTTCCCCGGTTGTTCCGATTTGCCTGCTTATCAGTTATGTAAAATAATCCCTCTGGTAAGGAGATAGACAATGGCAACCTATGAGGGTGCAATACACGCGGGTGCAGGCGAGGTAAAGGCAGGTGAGCTTCCAGCTTGGAAAGTAGTGGACCTGCCAGCGCCCCCTCCCTACAACTTTGGCAACGTTATCCGCATAATTGGCCCCGGCACTATTCTTCTCGGTGTTTCTATCGGTAGCGGTGAGTGGCTGCTCGGTCCCGCCGTTGCCACCACATACGGCCCCACACTTCTCTGGATAGTAACCGTCTCGGTTCTACTCCAGTTGGCTCTCAACTACGAGATGCTTCGCTATACGGTTGCCACCGGCGAGCCGATCTGGACCGGCTACATGAGGACCAAACCTGGCCCGATGTTCTGGGGCTGGATTTACACTATCATGGGCGCCTTCCAGATCGCTATGCCGGGTTGGGCAGCCACTTCCGCAACAGCCCTCGGCGCCTGGGTCCTGGGTAGACTGCCCGCCGAAGGAGATGCGGATCTAGTCCTCTACCTGGGCTACGCCATTCTGGGTATAACCATCTTGTTGCTATTGGTAGGCCGCAAGATCGAGCGAACACTCGAGTACATCGAGTGGTTCATGGTAATCTCGATCTTCTCCTACCTGCTGTTCGTGGATATCTTCCTGGTATCCGGTGAGACCTGGGCCAAGGTCGTGCCCGGCTTCTTTGCCTTCGGCTCCATGCCGCCGGGCGCAGACTGGTTGCTCCTAGGCGCATTCGCCGCATACGCCGGTGCCGGTGGCTGCATCAACGGCTTCCTCACCAACTGGTACCGAGATAAGGGCTTCGGCATGGGTTCCACCGTCGGCTTCATCTCCGGCGCCGTCGGCGGCGTCAAGGCCACCCTGAGGCCCACAGGCAACATCTTCGAGCCCAACGAGAAGAACATGCACAACCTGAAGCAGTGGTACCGCTACATATTCTGGGATCAGACCGTCCTCTGGGGTGGTGGTGCCCTGATCGGTATGTGCCTCACGGTGACCCTCACCGTACACTTCGTGCCCTTCGGCACCAAGCTGTCGGGCCTCGCCATCGCCGCCTATCAGGCCGAGGGTATGGCCAGGTCCGCTGGGGCTATCTTCTGGCCTCTCACCCTGATGATGAGCGCCTGGCTCCTCTTCAAGACCCAGCTCGGCAACTCCGAAGGTTACGTACGCATGATCACCGACATCGGCTGGACCGGCTCCAGCAAGATCCGCGCATGGTCCGGCGGCGACGTCCGCAAGATCTACTACACCATCCTGGTGCTGTTCGCCATCTGGGGTGCCATAGCGATGCGGATGACCGCGCCCTTCATGCTGATCCAGCTCGGCGCCAACATGGCAGGCCTGATGTTCGTGTTCATGGGCATACACACGGTCATCGTCAACCGGAGCTTCCTGCCCAAGGCGATCCAGGCTCCGCTCTGGCGAGAGGTCGTCGTGGTGTTCAGCTCATTCTTCTTCCTGTTCTTCGTGACCATGATCCTTGGGAAGAACCTGTTCGGCATCCAGTGGTAGCTTAAGTTTACAGAGCCGAAATACTCAAACCGAGGAACCCCCTCCCCCACATGGTGGGGGAGGGGTATAATACCGGACATGATATCAAAACCATTCCTTATAATGATGTCGCTCTTATATGGGGTTTGCTGGGTTATGGGGCCTCTTTATATACTGACGGCCGTCCTGACCATTAGTGAGGGTGGGAATCCCATCGGATTCATACCATCCATAATAGGCCCTTTTGGGGTTATCCTCTACATCCATAACAAGATGGGGTGGTATCCGTTCCGAAAAAAGGAGTAGCTAATTCATCCCCGGCGATACGCCCTACCGCCTCATTCTAGCTTTAGCTACCTCCAGCAGCCGCATAAACTCCTGAGACTTCATGGAATAGGAGAGTCCTCCATACACGACAACCCCGGCAGATACAGCCAGCGCAACCTGTATCAACTGCCCCAGAAGGCTGTCCAGGTCCAGAAGCGCTCCGAGGTAATCAGCTACCGCCGCGGCTACCACCCCCTGAGCAATAGCCCAGAGGAGAAAAACCGCCACGGGGAAGGCCAGCTTTTCGAGGTGCACCCCCTCCAGCCGGCGCCCCAGCAGCAGCACGAGGATACCGGCTTCAACGAGCCCCGCAACGGCATTGGCGAGGGCGAGCCCGCCGAACGACAAATATTTCATCAGCGACAGGCTCATTGTCACGTTCAGTAGAAAGGCGCAGAAGGCCACGGCAACAGGCGTCCTGGTGTCGTGTAGGGCATAGAAAACCCGGTTGACGATCTCGATAGTGGCATGTCCGGCGAGACCCAGAGCAAAAAAAGAAAGCGCGTAGGCTGTAGCGCTGGTGGCCTCCGGCGTGAAGTCGCCTCGCTGAAGCAACAGCCGCACGATGGGCTCTCCGAGCAACAGCAACCCCACGCTGCACGGAATGGTGAGGTAGAGGATCAGCCTCAGGCTGGCGAGAAAGGTGTTGCGCAGCTCTTCGAACCGATCCAACGCGCTCTGTTCAGCCAAGGTGGGGAACACAGCCGTGGAGATGGCCATTGCGAAGATGCCAAGGGGCAGCATGGTAAGCAGCCAGGCGTAATCCAGGTAGGCTAGACTCCCCTCCTCCAGCCAGGACGCCAGCACCACGTTCACAAGCAGGCTCGCCTGGATCACCCCAAGGCCAAGCATCCTCGGAACCATCAGCCGGCCAACTTCCCGTACCCCCTCGTGGGCTAGATCCAGAGCGGGGCGGAACTGCATTCGCACCTGTACAAGGCCGGGAAGCTGGACGAGTAGATGCATGAAAGCGCCGGCTGCAGCTCCGATCGCCAGGCCATATATTCCAAGCGGTTCGGCTAGGAATAGCGCTCCGGCGATAATAGATAGGTTGTACATAACCGGCGCCAGCGAGGCCAAGAAGAATCGGCTGAAGGAATTCAGGATACTCGTGACGAAGGTGCTGACAGCGAAAATTGCCGGGGAAACCAGCAGTATTCTTGCCAGATTCCCAGCCAACAGTTGCCTAGGCTCGTCCCAGCCAGGCGTAAGCAACGCCATTACCTGAGGGGCGAACAGCATCAATAGAAGAGAGATGGGGGTCATAACCACAGCGGCAATGGTGATAACCGAGCTGGCCAAGCCCCAGCCCTTTTCCAGATCGCCGCGTGCCATATAACCGGCAAACACGGGGATAAATGCAGCGGCTACAGCCCCTCCAGCCAACACCTGGAATAGGGTATCCGGTATCCGGATAGCCGCCACGTATGCCTGGTATTCCGCGCTATCCCCGAACCGGCTGCTGATAACCATGGTGCGCACCAGCCCTAGGGCGCGACTGGCAACGAATCCGGCCATTAGGATAGCGGCACCCAGGGCGAGACTGCGCTTTCTTCCCACAGCTTCAGTCCCCATCTGTATTACACCACACCGCTATCGATTTTCCCAAGCTTCTTGATGCGCGCTATGACGGCTTCGTGAGCCTGATTCTCCAATGTATCGTCTATTGGGGCTAGTTGCAGGCTATCCCCGTAACGTCGGCGCAGAGCGGTTAGGATGAGGTAATCGGTAAACCAAGGGTTTTTTGGCAGCAGCGCCCCGTGGAGGTAGCAGCCAAAGGCGTTCCGGTAGATGGCCCCTTCCATCCCATCCTTCCCATTATTTCCAAATCCATGGATGTTCTTACCCATCGGTCTACACCCAGGTCCCAAGTAAGTCCTACCGCTATGATTCTCGAAGCCCACCAAGGTTCGTCTGGACCCAGTGAAGTCGCACTCGATTACGGCGTTCCCTATGTACCGTTTTTCCCCCGCCTCGGTCCAGCTATCGAACAGCTCGACACCCTGCAGGGTCTCCCCGTTATGGGTTCGGAAATACCTTCCGAGCAACTGATACCCACCGCATATACTGAGCAACACGCCGCCAGATTCCACATACTGGCGAATTGTCGAGGCTTGTACTGTTCGCAAGTCCTCCGCAACTATCAATTGCTCCTTGTCCTGGCCTCCTCCAAAGAAAATGAGATCACAACGGTCTGGATCGATAGGATGCCCGATTCCAACGGGCACTACCT
>JBMNNU010000120.1:0-9352 GCA_050942695.1 Chloroflexota bacterium | reverse complement strand
CCTGTGCGCACTGGGGGCTATCTTCGAAAGCCTGGGGGAGATCGACAGGGCTATTCTCTGTTACGAACGGGCAAGCGATATCGCGACACTACCTGAACTGCGTGGCAGGGCGATGCTGCGGCTGGGGACCCTATTCAAGCGGTTGCGTATGCGAGACGACGCGGTGGAGATGTGGAGAAAGCTGGCCGGCAGCGGATATGGCTATACGATGCTGGCCTATGTGGAGATGGCAAAGCACTTCGAGCATGTGGCCAGGGATTACCGAGAGGCGGAGAGGTTGACGCTGCGGGCTTTGATGGCTCTAGAGTTGAAGGCCGCCCGCGACGATCCCTGGCGGGTGGAGCAGCAGCGGATCGACCTTGAGCACCGCCTCACCCGGCTACGCCGGAAAATTATCCGTTACGGATGATAACCACCGCTCTGGCATAGGCCGCTAACGTGTTCTGTTACTGACCGCTGCATAGGTTTCTAAAAGCGGGTCCAGGGCACTCAACGCGAGCGAGCACAGCGTTGAGGCCTGGCGGGCGGGACGCCTGCGCTCCCGGCGAAGGCCGCTAAAGCGACCTGTTAACACTGGTATGGTCTAGAAAGAAAGGATACATTGATGCCAACGCAACGAGCTGGTGAATTCGTCCTGGTGTTGGACTCCGATACCCTGGGTCGAGGTGACGACGATCTTGGGTCTATCTTGATGGTCAATTTTCTCCGTACGGTTGCCTTCAGAGACGACGTGCCGGATACTGTTATCTGCTACAACACTGGCGTCAAACTGGTTGAGCAGGGCTCCGATGCGGTGCCCATGTTGGATGCCCTCGCAAAGAAGGGCGCCGAGATAGTTTTGTGCGGCACCTGCGTCAATCATTTCCAGATCTCTGAGCGTATCGCTCTGGGTCGCATAAGCAACATGCAGGAGATCGTGGACACTCTGGCCGGAGCCAGGAAGGTACTCTATTCCTAGGACGTGAGGTGACGAGGGAGAGTAACCCCCTCTCCTATCGCGGTGGGAGACCACATTCTCCCTATCCTTATGGGAGAGGGTCGGGGTGAGGGCTTGCTTGATATCCAACCAAATGGTTGCCCTCACCCCGTGACGCGAGCGGGCACAGCGTTGCGGTCACGCCTCTCCCACCGCAGTGGGAGAGGGGACTAGGTGTTTCCCAAGGGAAGAGGGAGTACTCCCAACACACAGGACTCAGGACGCAGGACTCAGGACTCAGCACCCAGTACCCAGAACCCAGAACTCAGAACCCAGAACCGTCCTTAGGACGCAGGACTCAGGACCCAGTACTTAGCACTCAAACAGGAGCCGAAGATGAACGACCCTTACGAGCGGCTAGCGGCAGCGTTAGACGCGCTGCCCAACGGGTTCCCCCGGACGTCTGGGGGAAAGGAGATACAGATCCTCCGAAAGATCTTTTCACCTGAGGAGGCTTTTCTGGCCTCGCAGTTAAGCCGAGAGATGGAGTTGCCCACCTCCATTGCCGCCCGTGCGGGTATCCCGGCCGATCAGGCGGCAACTCGATTGAAGGCCCTCGCCAAGCGAGGTATGGTTTGGCTGGAGTTGGATCGGCAGGCCAGATCCTGGCGGTTCCGGCTTGCCCCCTTCGTTGTGGGTATATACGAAGCCTCCTTGGAGTTGATGGACCACGAACTGGCCCATCTGGTGGAGGATTACATGGCTGAAGGGGGCGCCGAGGGCATTATGAGGCCAGAGCCGCCCCTTGCGCGGGTAGTGCCGGGGCGCCACTCACTCCCTACCGAGTGGGTGCTACCCTACGAGGATGTAGTTAAGATCCTCGAGCGTTCCAAGACCTTTTCAGTTCGGGACTGCATCTGTCGCGTGCAGCAGGATCTGTTGGGCCGCAAGTGCGATTTCCCTATCCATACATGCCTCGCCTTTTCCGCTTCCGGTCGTCCGCCGGGGCCCAATGACATCTCCAGATCGGAGGCGCTGGCACTGCTGGACCGGTGCGAGGAGGTAGGATTGGTCCACACCGTAAGCAACGTGATCCAGGATCTATACTACGTGTGCAACTGCTGCGGCTGTTGCTGCGGCATTCTGCGAGGGATCACCGAACGCGGGATCCAAGGGTCTGTCGCCAGGGCAAGCTACCTGGCTGTGATCGATCAGGAAAGATGCGCCGGCTGTTTCGTTTGTATGAAGCGATGCCGGGTGCGAGCGATTGTCGAGACCGGCGGGGTAGCTACCGTAGATACGGAGCGGTGCATCGGATGCGGTTTGTGCGTTACCGGCTGCCAGGTTAAGGCTGTATCTCTCCGCAAACGGCCCGATTGGGAAGAGATACACCCACCTGAGACCTTCTCCGACTGGGAGCACCAGCGGCTTCACCAGCGACTACTTGCTGTATCGGTAGACGATCCGGCCTCGGGATAGGTCGTAGGGGGATAGTTCCATCTTGACTCGATCGCCTGGCAGGATGCGGATAAAGAACTTCCTCATCTTACCGGATGCGTGGGCCAGCACTTCGTGGCCGTTTTCCATCTGGACACGGAAGGTAGCGTTGGGCAGCGCCTCCACCACAACTCCTTCAACTTCGATTGCTTGATCCTTAGGCATACATCTCCTTTCTACAGGGGGTAATTCTACCGCCCTCGTTCCATATATATACTGCTACAAGTTTATCATGAATCGGGCCTGGAACGCCTCACCTGCTGCGCTCAAGACCGTCCCAAAGTTGGTTAAGTCGATCGATGGGGCTGATAGCGCGGCGCTGAAGCGACCGCGCTGAGAAGACGAAGCCCTGCGGGCTAGGACGGTAGCCCCGAAGGGGCTTAGTCTTTTCAGTCCCGCGGCTTCAGCCCGGGGCTCTCGGACGAGGCCTACCAACTTTGGGATAGTCTCCAGCCCTCAGCGATACGAGGTGCCCTCTCTAATGTAGCCGCAACCTGAAGTTGCGGCTACATTTCCATATCAGTATATGGTGTTTTACAATACTATCTTAGATATCGGGATCTCCAGGATATCTTCTGCACCCGCGGCTTTGAGGCGCGGGATGAGCAGGTTGACCTCGGACTTTATGGCCACAGCCTCCACGGCGCAGTAGCCTGTGCCGAACAGCTTCGACACGGTGGGAGACTTCATACCCGGCAATACCGACACCACCTCATGCAGCTTCTCCTCGCTCACGTTCAGCTTGATAAGCACCTTTCCTCGAGCGGTCAGAACGCCGGTGAGAAGCGTCTGGACCTCCTCTATCGCATGGCGTTTAGCGGGGTCGGCGTAGGACTGCCGATTCGCGATCAGTTGCGTCGTGGATTCCAGGAGCACCGCTATGATCTTCATACCGTTCTTCCGGAGGGTGGACCCCGTTTCCGTAATCTCCACAACGGCATCGGCGATTTCCGGGACCTTGGCCTCTGTAGCACCGTAGGATAACTGTATCTCTACCGGGACGCCCAGCTTCTCGAAGAAGCGTCTGGTGATGTTGGGGTATTCAGTCGAGATACGGGTGCCGGGAGGCAGTTGCTCCGGTCGATCGATCCCGCTGTTGTTGGAAACCGCCAGGACGATCTTCACCGGAGCCCCGACTCCCTGCTTGTTGTAGGCCATATCCATTATGTGGACGACGTCGGCCCCGGTCTCCACTACCCAGTCCAACCCGGTGATACCTAGGTCGAAGTAGCCTTTCTGGACGTACGTGCCTATCTCCTGTGGCCGGAGAACCTTTACCCGCGCTATCCGGGGGTCATTGATGGCAACGTTGTATTCGCGATCGCTGCTCCGTCTTACGGGCAGGTTCGCTTGCTCAAAGAGGCGCAGAGTCTGCTCCTCCAGACTTCCTTTGGGCAGTACCAGATTAAGCATATATGATCTCCTCGAAGAAGCAGCTTCTTGCTCCTGTGTGGCAGGTTGGGCCTTTAGGCTCCGCCTCCACCAGCACTGTGTCACGATCGCAATCCAACCAGAGCCGTTGCACACGTAAACAGTTACCAGAGGTCTCTCCTTTTGTCCAGAGAGTCTGCCGGGTGCGGCTCCAGAAGGTTACCAGGCCGGTGCGTACCGTCTTTTCCCAGGCATCACGGTTCATGAATCCCAGCATCAGGATCTCCTTCGTCCGGTGATCCTGGACGATGGCGGGCAACAACCCCCCGAGCTTGTCGAAATCGAGCTGAATATCGGAAAGATTGCTGCGCAGATGGGGCTGCTCTATCTGCTCCTCGCTATGGCTGGCCTTATGGCTTATATCTTCTCCGCCAATCGTGTTTAACGGTCTGGTCTCTTCGCTCACCCGTTTAACCTCCTTGCGGTCGATTCTACGTAATGTGCAACCTCCGAACTGAATGCGCAGGTACGCTGCTTATCATAGCGAAATAGTACCAGACAACGCAAAAATAGCAGGAGCTTAACTGTCTAGCTCCTGCCTTACAGCTTGCGCCAGCCTTTTCAACGTTAGCGGTTTGCGAAGAAAAGTCCTCACGCCCAGACGTTGCGCATCCTTCAACTGAACCGACTCGGAGTACCCTGAGACGATGATGGTTTTCTGCCCGGGGCGTATCTCTACAATGCGCCGGTAGCTTTCGGCCCCATCTATGCCCGTCGGCATGACCATATCCAGGATTACCAGGTCAACCTCGTGCTCCTTTAAGAAGGCTACCGCTTCTTCTCCGCTGGCAACCGTTTCCACCCTATACCCCAGGGTTCTCAACTGCTCTCCGGTTACCTTTTGCATAGACTGATCGTCGTCGACTATCAGCACCGATTCGGTGCCGCCCACCACAGACTCATTCGGTTTCTCCGAGATAAGCTGTCTGGAAACCGGTATGAACACGGTGAAGGCGGTACCTTTGCCTACCTCGCTCTTTAGATCTATGTATCCACGATGGTCATTGATGATCGCCTGCACGATGCTCAAACCTAGTCCTGCACCTCTCCTTTTGGTGCTACCCTGTTTTGTGGTGAAGAAGGCGTCGAATATCTTGTCCGCTATCTCCATCGGAATGCCGGGGCCGGTGTCGGCTACCGTGAGGAGGGCATATTCCCCTTTCTCAACCCGATTGTATCGGCCTGTTAACTCTTCCACGTAGATATTATCCGTCTCGATCGTGATGCGGCCACTGTCATCTAAAGCTTCACGGGCATTAGAGATCAGGTTGGTGATCACCCTGAGCAGTTGGGCTGGGGAGCCGTTGACAGCCATAAGCTCCGGATTCAGCCTCAATTGAATCTCTAGGGTATCAGGGTGCGGTGTAAGCTGACCCAAAGCTTGTTCTACCAGCTTGTTCAGATCTACGGCCTGCTCGTCGAAATGGCCTCGCCTACCCAGGGCCATCATGTCTTCGTTAATCTCAACCGCTCGTTCGGCCGCCTCCATCATGGCGTCACAGTAGGGAAGAGCCGGGTGATCCTGGGGTAGCTGCATCTTGATCAGCTCAGGGTAGGCCACCAGTGGGCTGAGCAGGTTGTTGAAATCGTGGGCTACCTGCCCCGCGATCCGCCCGGCTGCCTCTAAACGATTGGCGCGGAGCAACTGCTCCTCCAATCGTTTTCTGGCGGTGATGTCCTCCACCATGATTATGCAGAACTGAGGCAAACCACCGGTATCTCGAACCAGCGAGGCTGTTACTCGCCCCCACATCAACTGCCCGTCTTTCTTCTGGTATCGTTTCTCTACCTGGTAGTAATCCCGTTTGCCCCCCAGCAGCTCCTCAAGGAAAACTCGGCTGACCTCGATGTCTTCCGGGTAGGTAATCTCTATGGGATTGATTTTCGATAGCTCGTCGCGGCTGTAGCCTAACGCATCCAGGACAGCCTGATTGCTGTCGAGCACCCGCCCGGCCATATCGACCAGGATCATCCCGATAGCCGATTTCTCGAAGATCGCCCTGAACCTCTCCTCGCTTTCCCTGAGCGCATGCTCCACCTGCTTGCGCTCGGCGTTGTCTATCTCCAGCTTCCGGTTAGAATCCTTCAGCTTTTCCAGAAAACCGGCCAGCTTCACCTCTCTCTCCCACACCCCTTTAGCCATGCGGTTAAAGGCGCTGGCGATCTCGTCCAATTCAGTAAAAAGCCCGGTCTCCGCGCGACTCTGCAGTTCGCCGCGACCCAGGGCGAGGGCGTGTTCCCTCAGCCCACTCATTGAGCTGGTGATGCGGCTGCTCACCAGCAGGGCGGCTATCAACGCCAGGATCGCTACCAGAAGGACGGCCAGCCCGGTCACGGACATCTCTCGTATCAATGGGCCCAACGCTTCGTCTACCAACCGACTGGTGCCAGCGACCCACCCCATCGAGCGAATTGGAGAAAAGCCGTGAATCCTCTCTTTTCCATCTGAGGCGGATGGCCTTACCTCCGTGACCTCCGCCCCTGAAAGGGCGCGAGTAACGAGTTCCTCTGAGAAATGCTGGTATTGCGATTGGTATTCGGTGGGTGCTGCCGAGATGTGGAATACAGCCTTGCCCTGGTCGTCCAGAATAGTGATGGATTCGACGCTGGTTATTTTTGATTTGAGCATATCGGCAATCTCTTTGCCGTCTACGATCGCCTGAACCGCACCCTGCGCCCTGTCGTTCTCCCCTCGCACACTCCTGGTAATGGAGAAAGCCGCTGATTCTGGGGAGCCACCACTGGAGATGTTGCTTACAGTCCACCCATCACCGTTAAGGATTTTCTGGGTGTAGCCCTCCTGTTCGATGTCTGTTCCGACAGCCCCCTGTGATGTGGAGGCGACGACAACGCCACGCTGATCTATCCAGCTCAGCGAGCGAATGGATGGGGACTCAAGGGCCAGGGTCGACAGGAAGGTGGTTATTTGGGCTTCATCGTTTCGCATCTGGAGGATCGACCTGCCGATGATCGCTTCCTGGTGGAGTATGTCCGTCACGTAGGCATCGAAGAAGGCGGCAGCCGAGCGAGCCGTCTCAAGGGTGGTTTGGTACTCCTTCGCTTGGCTGGACTCGTACCAACGAAAGCTGATGCTGGCCTGGACCGAGAGCATGGGTATCAGCACGACGAGGAGGAGCAGCAAGAGGGTGCCTCTGATGGTGCGTGGCAAGAATCTGCCCGTTTTGCCGGCTGTTTCTTTCGGCCGACCAGCAGAGGTAGTAGGAGTGGCCTTGCCTCGGTCGTTATCGGAATCGCCACCGGTTCTTGTCATCGCTGCCTCCTGGCATCGAATCACGTCTTAACCAGCCACGCATTTTGGCGATCGTTTCGTTTTCCGTAACTTGCGGCTCTTAACCCATTGCCGGTTAATATGAGATGAACGATCCATCCCCCAGACGGGCTTCCTTGTTGACCCAGCCCTGGCCCCCGGCGCAGGCCTCGAAAGGATCGAGGATGCTTATCGAGATGGGGTGTATCAGGAGAATAGCTACTAGGTTTATCAAGATAAATGTTACCAATGCAAGCCTAAAGAGTCAAACGTAACCCCATTAATATATATGTTAAAATATACCTAAAGCCAAAAATAGATTGCAGCGGTTGGCGCCGCCCGTAGCGCCGCCTGCGCCCGCATCCTATCTCGCCTTAGCTTACCTCGATAGCCTCGATGCGAGCGCCTAGCAAGAGGTCAGAGTGATTTTTCCAGTTTTGACCGAGAGCCGCATTAGGGAGGAGTCCACCGCAGAATCCTTCCGGCGCGGTAGTGGATATTTCCAACATGGAGCCGTCGCGTCGATGACAAAGCGCGGGGCAATCCTCGATGCGGAGGTCGAGGGCGGCCAGCCGGAGCCATACAGGGTCCGAGTCAAGTTCCGTGCCGACGGCAACCTGGAGTCCTCCTGCACTTGCCCCTACGGTTGGGGCGGTTGGTGCAAGCATATCGTTGCTGCCCTGCTGGCCTTCATCCACACCCCGGACATCGTCGAGGAGCGTCCGCCCCTGGATGAGCTGTTGTCTGTGCTCAACCGCGAGCAGATCCAGCAGTTGCTGGTCTCTCTGGCGGAAAAGGAGCCCAGGCTCGTTGACGCTATCGAGGTTGGGGCGGCACTAGCCGCAGCATCTTCGAGGCCGCTAGACACGTCCAGCAGGCAGCTTAAGCGCCGCCCTATATCTGTAGATCCGAAGCCTTTCCGCCGCCAGATTCGGGAAGCCCTACAGCGGCTGGACTACATCTATCCATCGGAATTCTACTGGCATGTGACCGAGATAGCTGAGGATATACGTGGTGTGCTGGACCAGATCTGGGGCTTCACCAGAGCCGGCGACGGAAGGAACGCTCTCCTGCTACTGGATGCCGCAACAGAAGAGCTGATGGATAGCTTCCAGATGCCCCACTACTCGTACGGTGAGATCGACAGCCTCTTCCGCGACTTGGGGCTCGCCTGGGCTGAGTCTCTTCTAGCCGCCGGCCTATCGACCGATGAGATGGCGGGCTGGCGTCGTAGGCTGGAAGCTTGGCGCGTTGACCTTGAAATGCGTGGCGCAGGCGAAGCCTTCGACGTGGCTCTGGAGGCGGCGGAGCAGGGATGGGATGAGCCCTTGCTTCAAAACATCCTGAGAGGAGAAGCCTCTGGCCGGGATGAACCGCCGAGAGAGCCTTTCCTGTGGAATAGCGACCTGATCGAGGCCAGGCTGAATGTGCTGGAATACCAGGGCCGGCACGAGGAACTGCTCCGTTTGGCCGAAGCTGCAGGGCAGGTTGAGCGGTACGCTGTGGAACTGGTGCGGCTCGGCAGGGTAGACGAGGCGGTCGAATGTGGTCTTCGGCAGCTTACGACGGCGGAGCAGGCGCTGGCGCTCGGGAAGGCGCTGCGGGAGCGAGATGAGCTCGAGCGGGCGTTGAAGGTCGCCCGGCACGGCCTCGCGCTGGAGGGCTGGAAGGGGGCATTGGCCTCCTGGCTACGGGAGCTTGCCGCTGGAATGGGGAGGACCGAGCAGGCGCTCGAGGCTGCTGTAGTCGCATTCCAGGAGGAGGCCAATCTCGCGGCCTACCTGAGAGCGCAGGATCTGGCCGGGGATGGATGGCCAGAGTTGCGGACCGAGCTGCTTGATCGGCTGCGGCAGGCAAAGGCGTATTACGGCGCAGGTCCCGTGGAGGTCTTCCTGCACGAGGGGCTGATAGACGATGCAATCGCCGCAGTGGACGGCGGTGCGCCTCATACCCTGGTCCGGCGCGTGGTGGATGCAGCTATCGAGTCTCACCCCGACTGGGCGATCCGAGCGTGCCGCAGGCAGGCCGAGCCGATCATGGAGGAGGGCAAGGCGCAGTACTACGATGTTGCTGTGCGGTGGCTGAGCAAAGCACGAAGAGCCTACCGGATCGCAGGTCGAGGCGGGGAGTGGTGGGCTTATCTCGAAGAGCTGATCGAGCGGCACCGCCGCAAGTACAAGCTTGTGCCGATGCTGAAGACGCTTAGGTGAGACGTGAGGTCGTCGCGGTTTTCGAAAACC
>JBMNNU010000058.1:0-14443 GCA_050942695.1 Chloroflexota bacterium | reverse complement strand
GTGGAGCACCTGGGTAGCAAGCTTCACCGCTGTGTCGGGGTCCTTTAGCCCGTTACCGGTCAGGACGCAGACCACGGTGGAATCGCTGAGGTCTACCTTGCCCTGGGATACCATCTTGCGCAGCCCGGCGACGGATGCCGCGGAGGCTGGTTCTACGAAGATACCCTCTTTGCCGCTCAGAAGCTGATAGGCGTCCAGGATCTCCTGGTCGGACACGCAGTCGATCAATCCCCCGGACTCGTCCCTTGCGGCCTCTGCCAGCTTCCAGCTTGCGGGGTTTCCGATGCGGATGGCCGTGGCCACCGTCTCCGGCTTGGCTACCACCTCACCCTTGACGATGGGGGCCGCGCCCTCGGCCTCGAAGCCGAACATCCTGGGCAACCGACTGCTCTTGCCACGCTCGTGGTACTCCTTGAAGCCCATCCAGTAGGCGCTGATGTTGCCCGCGTTGCCGACCGGGATCGCCAGAATATCTGGGGCGTCCCCCAGGGCATCGCACACCTCGAACGAGGCTGTCTTCTGTCCCTGCAACCTGAAGGGGTTGACTGAGTTCACCAGGGTCACCGGATGCCGCTCAGCCAGATCCCTAACCATCCTGAGGGCATCGTCGAAGTTGCCGTCTACCATCACCACTTTTGCGCCGTAGATGATAGCCTGGGCCAGTTTGCCCAGCGCTACATACTTCTCCGGGACCAGCACTATCGCCTCGATCCCCGCTCGAGCCGCGTACGCCGCTGCTGCGGCGGATGTGTTGCCGGTTGATGCGCAGATCACGGCCTTGCTGCCCGCCTCCAACGCTTTGGCGATGGCCATCACCATGCCGCGGTCCTTGAATGAGCCGGTGGGGTTGCACCCCTCAAGCTTGAGGTACAGCTTTTTGCACCCAAGCTGATCCTCCAGTTTGGGGGAGCGAACGAGGGGAGTATCCCCTTCGCCTAAAGAGAGTAGGGGGGTCTTCTCAGTGATGGGCAACAGATCCCTGTATCGGTAAAGCACTCCAACGTGCGGTGGCGCTGAGACTAGCCTCGTTGTGTCCATGTGCATATTCTCCTTCAGAGCAAGTAGCGAGTAGAAAAGCTATCTCTCGCTGCTCGCTTCCCTCGCTATATCTTCATGGCGAGAGCCCGCTCGTATATTTTACTTGAGGGTCCGATTTGCGTCTTCGACTCGGATGACGTTGGAAACCTCGTCCACAACCTCCAGAGCAGACAGGGCTTTTACCGCCCGATTCATAGCCGACTCCTTCGCATCGTAGGTGGTCAACACCACCTCAGCTATCCTCCCGGAGTCGGTCTCGGCCTTCTGGATTACAGATGCCAGGCTGATCCCAGATTCACCCAGCACTCTAGTTATCTGGGCGAAGACGCCCGGCCGGTTGGTTACCTGTAGCCGCAAATAGTAGCGTGTCTCTATCTCGTCCACCGGCTTGACCTGCTTGGAGCCGTCCAGGGGAACCATAGGGCGCATCGCGCTTTTGGAGCGCAGCCGCTGGGCGAGGTCTATGACATCGGCGACGACGGCGCTGGAGGTAGGGCCCGGTCCCGCGCCTCTACCGTAGAACATCACCGGTCCCACTAAGTCGCCAACGATGTAGACGGCATTGAAAACGCCGTTCACGCTGGCCAGGGTGTGTCCTAACGGCACGAAGGATGGGTGAACCCTCACCTCGATCTGCCCATCTACCTCTTTACCTATCGCCAGCAGCTTGATCGTGTAGCCAAGCTCGCGCGCGTACTGGAAATCCTTGGCGCTAAGACGCGTAATCCCCTCCACGAAGATATCCTGGGGGCGGACCCGAGCGTGGAATCCCAGTGTGGCTAGGATCGCCAGCTTGTAGGCAGCATCTATGCCCTCCACGTCGTTGCGGGGATCGGGTTCGGCATATCCCAGCGCCTGGGCCTCCTTCAGCGCTTCGCTGAAGTCGATGCCCTCTTTGGCCATCCTAGACAGGATGTAGTTGGTGGTCCCGTTGATTATCGCCGTGATCTGCTGAACGTTGTTGGCCAGCAGGTCGAGCCGGAACGGACCCACCACCGGAATACCGCCGCCGACGCTGGCCTCGAAGGCCACATCGACCCCGTTAGCGCTAGCCGCCTCCAGGATTGCGGGGCCGAATTTCGCCATTACCTCTTTGTTGGCGGTGACAACCTGCTTGCCCTGCTGTATTGCCCTCAAGATGAAATCGTGAGCAGGCTGTTCGCCTCCCATCACCTCGATTACGATATCGATCTCTGGATTGTCCAGGATGGTCGAAGGGTCGAGAGTGAGCAGGTGAGATGGTACCGGCCGATCCACTCCCTCGCGGCGAACGAGCACCCGCTCGAGCCTAACCGGGCAGCCGACGCGGCTGGCGATCATCTCCGTCTTCTCGAGAAGGGCTTTGGCGACGGCCGAGCCGATAACACCGAGCCCGAGAAGGCCGATTTTAACTTCTTTCTTCATGATGACGCTCCTTGATCAATGAACTAAGCGGCCCCGTCCGGCAAGCTCCCTGCGTTTCTTAGATCCCTTGAACCTATTCAGTCTTGCACGTAGGCGCTGGCGATAGCGCTGATTATCGGTATAGAGAACAGTTGGCCCTGGTAGGCCAGATATGCCCAGTAAAACTGGAGGCCGAAACCGGCAACGTAAATAAACGGGGCCAGGCAGGCAAAGGACCATCCGATGCAAGGTATGTTCAAGAGGATCCATGTAGCCCCGGGTATTAACAACAGGTATGCGACAAGAAATAGGACTCCGGTGGCCAGTCCCTGGTACCCGTGGTACCGTAGGAAGCGGTTTCCACGAAGGTCGCTCACGAGCACCAACACCGGAACCACTATTAAAAAAACGTAGCATAGAGACGCGATCAGCCGCGACTCGCTGGAGTGATAGTTAGGAGAAAAGCTGCTCACGCCCTGTTTTGTCCTTCCGGTATTGACGTACGCCCACCATTATACCAGTAGAGCGGGCAAAGGTTGGCGGGCATTGTAGGACGCGATCGGTGGAGAGTCAACCGTTCAACCAGATGGGTGACAAAACGCGGTGAGATGGAGGCGAGGAGACAGGGCGGCTTTTTTACGGGATGGGCAGGATATCCAGGATAAGACGATAACCTGGGTATCCTGCCCATCCGGTAAAAACAGCCGCCCTGTCTCCGTTTTCCCCTTCCTAATTACGGTTCGAGGATCGTAACGCGGCGGGATTGCAAACCGAATACGCGGGCCTCGGCGCAGCTTTCGACCCAGATATCCACCCACTTGCCCCGGACGCCGCTTCCGGTGTCCTCGGCAGAGAAGATCTCTCCAAACCCCTCAATTAGGATCTTCGATCCGAGAGGTATCACGTTGGGATCGACCGCTACGACTCCCCACTTAACCGGCGTTCCGCTTCGAGTCCTTCCTTGAAGGCAGTAAGCGGTTACGGTGGCGATGAAGCTCTTTTCGCTCTCCTCCTGCTCGCCTCGAGCACTGTGCGCCCTATCCGGCGCGGGGGGTGGCGGGGCTTGAGCTAGGATCGGAGCGGGGGGTGCTGGTGGGTTGTTGGGTTGGGGCTGCTGCCAGCCAGGTATCAACAGCTCCTGGCCTATCTTCAGGTAATCCGGATTGACAATATTGTTGGCCGCAAGGATGGTTGATGTGGTTACGCCGAAAGCTGCCGCGATAGCGTGTAAGGTATCGCCCGGCTCTACCCTGTACGCTATCGATTCACTGGCTCCATTGGGCGCTGAGTTGGTTGCGGGAAGGGCAACCTTCTTCACGCCATCTGGCACCAGCAGGATGTCTCCCTCGCGTATCAGCTCGGGCTCTGAGATCTGATTGGCCTCGGTAATCGTGTCGGCTTCGACGCCGTAAAGGTCTGCGATGCTAAGTATCGATTCCCCTGTCTGAACCAGGTGAAGGACGCCCGAGACGGGGAGAATGACCAACTGCTGGCCTACATTCAGCAACTCTCCGTCTTCCAGGTCGTTTGCCCAGATTATCGTCTCAGCGGTTATGCCGAAGCGCTCGGCCAGCCCCGACAGGGTATCCCCCTCCACTACCTCATAGCTCTTCAATCCGAGATAGGCAGGGGCGTCGGTTGGGTCGATCGGTGCGGCGGATGCAACGCTGAGGGAAAGGGCAAGGGTGAGGGCAAAGATCACTGCCAGGTACTGGGCGGCGATTAGCAACTTTCGCTGCCCTCCTGGCGGACTCGTCGAGATGGTTGGGGGACGGTGAACCCTGACCACAGCCTTCTGTAGTTCCTGGGGCAAACCGCGCCCGTTCCGTACTAACTTTTCGATGTTATCTATCTCCAACTCTACAAATTTGCGCCGGGCAACCTTGCGACCGTTGGGTAGGCAACAGCCGGATGGAATCCACTCACAGAGGACGCTTCACCAGCTCCGCGACGCGAACGATACCAGGAGAGCTTCAAGCTGTCAAGTGGTTGTTGAACCGTGGTCTCGACAGCCGAGGGGTTGAGAGGCTAACATAGCCCAAGTCTTGAGCTTTGGGAACCGTACTGATACACCCCTTAGCTTCAGAGCTTGCGTTCGATATAGTGAAGGAGGCTTCCAAGCGGCAATGAGATTGGTCACCTTTCGATACGATGGATCAACGGCGGTCGGTGCGCTGGTAGACGGTAAAGTAATCCATCTTCCGAGGGCTTATGCCGGATATTTATCTTCTCAAGGAACTCCCTTAGCATATCTCCTCGCGGAAGCGCAGATGCCGGGGGATATTCTACCCTTTCTGGCCGCAGGAGAGCGAGCCTTGGTGGCTGCCGAGCGAGCAATAGAGTACGTTAAATCTATGTCTGCGGCAACTCCAGGCCCTAGAGGCCCCCGTGGAGAGCGCCTGAGCTTTTCGCTTGATGAGGTAGCGCTGCTGGCGCCGATCCCTCGGCCGGGCAAGATCCTCTGTATCGGGCTGAACTACCGGGACCACGCGGAGGAGATAGGGTTGAAGCTGCCGGAGCGGCCGGTCCTCTTCTCCAAGTACTCCAGTTGTGTGATCGGCCCCGGTGAACCCATCGTGATCCCGTCCATCACCGACAAGGTGGATTACGAGGCTGAACTGGCGGTGGTTATAGGGAAAACGGCTAAGGGTGTGGAGGCGGAGAAGGCTCTAGATTATGTGGCCGGCTACACCCTAATGAACGACGTGAGCGCCAGGGATGCCCAGATGGGGGATAAGCAGTGGGTGAGGGGAAAATCGTTCGATACCTTCGGGCCCATGGGGCCGGCCCTGGTTACTAAGGATGAAATCGCCGATCCAGGCAAACTGGGAATCTCACTCCGGCTCAACGGCCAGGTGATGCAGAACTCCAACACCTCCAACCTGGTGTTCGGGGTTCCGGAGTTGATTGCATTCCTCTCCCAGGCGATCACTTTGGAGCCTGGAGACGTCATCGCCACCGGCACCCCTGGAGGGGTAGGCACCAGCCGCAAGCCGCAGGTCTTCCTGAAAGCCGGAGATGTCGTGGTCGTTGATGTGGAGGGGGTCGGCGCCCTGGAGAACCCGGTGGTAGCCGAACGGTAGGAACGCCCACCTAGGAACACTCACCACGGAGACACAGAGAAAACACAGAGACTCTCCGTGATTACTCTGTGAACTCCGTATTCCCGTAGTAAAAAAAAGGCACAGTCCGCGTTTTGGTGATATCGGCTGGGGGCCTTATAATTGATGGGAAGCCCGCCGGTGTTATGGTGGGATTGATGATCGACAACCAGACGGAGAATTAATAGTGCTTCCACCCGCCATACAGGAGTTTTCCAGCCAACCGATCTGGAGCATACTGTTTCTGCTGTTGGCTGTGGCCATCGTGCTCTATAGCGCCTGGTCTCTGCTGCGCATGCGCAGGCGCCAGGACCTCTACTACCTGCTGCTGGGATTATACCTAACCGCTGTGCAGCTTCCCGCTGCGGTTCCCTCCTTCGCACAGAGCGTGGGGATGGGGCAGCCCGTGGAAGGCTTACTTCCCAGGCTCCTCGTAGCCACCCCGGCGATAGCCCTGTTCGTCCTCGGCGTCCGCGCCCGCTGATGAGTAACCGGTATTTTTGTGGTGTTGATGGGCGATAGGGCGTTAGGAACACGGAGGGTGCGAACGGCACCGAAAGAAACGGAACCAGGATGAACTGTTCTGTTTAGAACTCCACGCCCTTCTGGGCTACGATGCCCTGCTCGTAGGGGTGCTTGATCTCCCTCATCTCCGTCACCAGGTCGGCGAGGTCCACGATCTCAGCCGGGACGTCGCGGCCCGTCAGCACCATGTGGACGGCCGCCGGCTTCGACTTGATCAGCTCCACGACCTGCTCTATGTCGACCAGGCCCGCTTTGATCGCGCCCAGCAGCTCGTCCAGGATCACCAGCCTGTACTCCCCGGATTGGAGCTTCTCCCCAGCCAGCTTCAGCGCATCCTGCGCGGCTTGCCGGTGCTCCTCCGGGGTCGCTCGGGCTGCCGGCCCGGCTGTGAATCCCTTACCCGTCGTGGTCCAATCCAGGTAGGGAGCCAACATCTTGGCCGCCTCCTGCTCCCCAGTGCGCATCGTGCCCTTGATAAACTGCACGACGGCAACCCTGTAACGGTGGCCAACTGCCCTCAACGCCATGCCGAGGGCGGCGGTCGTCTTCCCCTTGCCGTTGCCGGTGAACACCAGCACCAACCCTTTGGTCCTGGGTTTAAGTTTCTCTTCAGATGCCATATCTAAACCTTCCTGAGTATGAATCATGAACGCCGATTCGCGCCGCACAATGCTACCCCAAGTCGCCGGCCTTGCCCAGCCCCTGGGAGCGCGGGCCGCTGGCCCACCCGTCCTATCGCGGACGAGCCGCCCCAAATGTAGCCGCAACCTAATGATCATTGCCGATTAAACCGTACGTATTCGTCGCGGTCCTGAAGGGCCAGGCTAACTACGGACCGGAGGTTAAGGCCGGCCCTTATGGCCGTTAACAAAATAAACCGACACTGCATCCAAAACAACGTAGGGGCCGCAACGCTGTGCTCGCTCGCGTTGCGCACCGTGCCCGCCCGGTACCTCGTACAGCAGCACAGATTCACGTGGTACCGGGCCGGCAGAGCCGCCGGCCCCTACATCATATGGAGGAACGGCAGAGCCGCCGGCCACTACGTCATCTGGAGGGCCGGCAGAGTGTGACGCGAGCGAGCGCAGCGTCACACGGCCCCTACGATGCTGTGTGCGATTATTTAGTCAACGATCATAAGCCTTCGGCTACATTATTGAGGCGGGCGAGACGCCCGTGCTCCAGTCAGACGGCTTCGCCGTCTATTAAACCAATTTGGTCGTGTGCTAGCCCGGTAAACCGGGCTTGAGTGTCTCAGGCCGATCGCTTCAGCGTCGGGCTACCCCACAATGGCAGCCTTTCCTGGAACCGTGGCGGCCACCCGAACTCTTCCAGTTATGCACGCTCTCCCAGCGATTTGCTGGTATAATCCTTCGAAGTACAAATTACTCCAGCCAACTCCATCACCTCGCCCACAATGGAGGTTAATATGAGCGGTTCAGCGGAGAAAGTGATTTTAACCACCTGCACTCGAGATTGCCCGGATGGGTGCAGCATGCTCGCAACGGTCAAGAACGGCCGGATGGTGAGCTTGCGGGGCAATCCCGACCACCCTGTCACCAGGGGCTTTCTCTGCCGTCGCTCTCGGGATTTCATCCGGCGAGTCTACTCCCCGAACCGTGTCCTCCACCCCATGCGAAAGGTGGATGGCTCCTGGCAACGGATCTCCTGGGCGGATGCCCTGGACATCGTGGCGGAAAATATCGCCGATTACCGCGATCGCTACGGGCTCCTGTCCATCATGCACTACCAGGACAACGGCTCCATGACGGCGCTCAAGATGCTGAACGCCCGCTTTTTCAACCTGCTTGGCGGCGCGACGACCGCCGTGGGGACGCTCTGCGGGGGCGCGGGCATCGCCGGCCAGACTATGGACTTCGGCTACAGGACGGCCCACGAGCCTATGGACCTGCCCAACAGCCGACTCGTGCTGATCTGGGGCCGGAACCCGATGGTCACCAACGTCCACCTGGTGCCCTTCTTGAAGGAGGCAAAGGCCAAGGGCGCCACCCTGGTGCTGATCGATCCGATTCGGACCAGGACCGCGGATCTCTGCGATCTGCACTATCAGCCGACGCCAGGCTCAGACGGCTATCTGGCCGCCGCTATAGGGAAGATCCTGCTCGAGGAGGGATTGGTCGACCGGGATTTCATAGAAAACCATACAGAGGGGTTCCAGGCCTACCTCGCGGCGCTTGACGGCTTCTCCCTGGAGTGGCTGGCATCCCAGTGCGCCATTCCGCTGGAAGATATTCGCAAGCTCGCCCTCATGTACGGCACGACCAAGCCGGCCTCCATCTGGGCCGGATGGGGTGTGCAGAGGCGGGAGTACGGGGCGGAGATCTACCGGCTGATGGACGCCCTGGCCGCGATCACCGGCAACATCGGCGTGCCCGGCGGCGGCGTGAGCCACGGCATGGAGGAGCGAGAGTACTGGGATTGGAGCCTCAAGGCGCCAGAGGCAGCCAGGGTTCACCGCGGCATCCCCAAGGCTAAACTTGGCGAGGGGATCCTGGATGCGAAAGACCCGCCGGTGAAGATGATCGTGGTCACCTGCGCCAACCCGGCCACGCAGGCGCCCCACAGTCTGAAGGTGCGGGAGGCCTTCAGGTCGAGGGAGTTCGTGGTGGTGCTGGACTCCTTCATAACCGACACCGCGGACCTTGCCCACATCTTCCTGCCGGTCACATCTTCATTCGAGGAGGATGACCTGGTGGGGAGCTACGGCCACCAGTGGTTGGGGCCGGTGAACCCGGTGATCGAGCCTCTGGGCGAGGCGCGCACCGACCTGCAGATCTTCCAGGGGCTGGCTGAGCGGCTGGGCATCCAGGGTATGGAGGGGACGGCTACCGACTGGCTTCGGCGGCTTGCTGCGCCGTTAGAGCCCCTGGGGGTTACCTACGAGATGTTGAAGGCAGGGCCGTTGCGCCATCCCACCCAGCCCTCGGTGCCATTCCAGGATCGCACCTTCCCCACCCCCTCCGGGCGGTTCCGATTCACTGCGGATGTGCCACCCAACCCAGTCGCTGAGCACCCCGGCGATTTCGTGCTGCTGAGCGTCCACTCGGAAAAGGCCATCCATGCCCAACTGTTGCCCGAAGACCAGGGCAAGCCTCTGGAGGTGCGGATGAGCCTTACGGACGCCGATGGTCTGGGGCTAACGGAGGGGGACTGGCTCGTCCTGAAAGCCGGGGAGGGCAGGGTTGAGGCGCAGGTTGCGCTGGACCGTTCTCTGGCGAAGGGAGTGCTTTGTTGCGATCAGGGAGGCTGGATCAAGTTCAGCCATGGTGTCAACCAGGTGATCCCCGGCATACTCTCCAACCACGGCCTGTGCGCTGGCTTCTACGAGGCTATAGTCCAAGTGGAGAAGAAAGGGTCTCATTCGCCTGGCGAATGAGACCCTTATTAAAATACTTAGCTAAGCATCTCCTTGATCCGCCTGGCCGCGGTCTCAAGTACCTCAGGCGCCGAGGCGAAGGAGAACCTGACGTGGCCGTTCCCGATCTCGCCGAAGGCCGAGCCGGGAGTGCCAGCTACTCTAGCCTTCTCCAGCAGCATGTCCGCTACCTGAATGGAGTCCAGGCCCAGGTCGAACTTGGGGAAGGCGTAGAAAGCGCCCTCAGGCTTGAAGCAACTCACGTGAGGTATGTCGTTCAGCATGTCCACGAAGAAGTTGCGCCGCCTCTCGTACTCCGCGGTCATCTTTACGACCTCATCCTGCGGACCCTCCAGTGCGGTCAAACCGGCGACCTGGACGAAAGATGGGGCGCAGGTGACGGCCTGTTCCTGGATCTTGCCGATCTCCTTGACGATGGCTGCGGGTCCCGCTACGTAGCCCAATCTCCAGCCCGTCATGGCGTAGCACTTGGAGTGGCCGTTGAGCACCAGGGTCCGCTCAGCCATCCCCGGCAGGCTGGCGATGCTGATGTGCTCCCGATTGTCGAATATTATCTTTTCGTAGATCTCGTCGGAGATCACGTACAGGTCGTTGTCCCTGGCCGCGGCTGCGATTATCTCTAGCTCTTCCCTGGTCAGCACCTTGCCGGTGGGGTTGGACGGGGAGTTGATGATGATCAGTTTGGTCTTGGGGGTTATTTTCTCCTTCAGCATCTCCTCGGTGATGGAGAAGCCCTTGTCGGCCGTCAGGTTCACGGGCACGGTAGTGCCGCCGGCCAGCCTGATGATCGGCCTATAGCTCACCCATGCTGGCTCCGGGAGGATAACCTCGTCACCCTCGTTTAGGAGCGTTATGATCGATGCGTACAGGGCCATCTTCCCGCCGGGGGTCACGAGGATGCCCTTGTCTGGATCGACCTCCACGCCGTTATCGGTTGCCAGCTTCTTCGCAATAGCCTTTCGCAGTTGCGGGATGCCGCTGCTGGCTACGTAGTGGGTGAAGCCCGATTGCATCGACTCGATAGCAGCCTGCTGGATGTTTAATGGGGTGTCGAAATCCGGGTCTCCACCACCCAGATCCATGACATCAACCCCTTGCTGTTTCAGGGCGCGGGCTTTATTCATCACCTGAACTGTAGCAGAACCGGCCATGCTGGTAATTTTGGTGGAAAGGGGCTTGGGCATCGTAACAGACCTCCTATTATCCTTATTGTGCGCCAATGATGACGTTTTTGGACCGGACGATTGCCACTCCGCATCCCGTGGTTGGGCCAGTCTGGTGATCGACGAGGCGATCGATGCTGTGTTACACGCGGCGATGCTACGTTATGTTACAACACCCTTCGCAACCCCGCAAACGGTATGGATCTTGCCGCCATCAGCAGCTTACGCCGGCACCTATCGGGGAAGCTCGGCGATGTGACATGCGGAGACGAGGAGGTGTGCAGTGGAGCAGCATCCGGAGGAGTATCAAAAGGACCTCAACCCCGAGTTTCTGGCGGGGCAGAACTACGGCCTGGATGGCGAGCAGTACGAGGAAGGGGCGCTGACAGCCTTCGATTACAAAGATATAGTCGACCTGCTTCCGGATTGGACCTCGTCGGACTTGAAGCAGTTGGTGATCGTGCCGGAGGGTAGTCGTTTACAGCAGGGAGCGACCTACTTCGATATCCGGCATCCCGAACGAGGGGAGTTTAAGGCCAGGGGCGATATGGTAGCTGAGCCGGGAAGCAGGCTGGTTCCAAAGGACAGGGTAGCCTACGACCTATGGAACAGATTGGTCTCTGCTAAAGCTAACAGATAAGCCGGTCTGCTAGGGAAAGTTCGCCCATAAGATACGACTACAAGAGCCGATCAACATATAGCGATCAACATATAATCCGGATATACGCTCGAGGGCGAATGGATCCGGATGGTTTTGATCAATCGTTAGGATGATGTTTGTTTTTACTAATTTATATGGGGATGTGGATTACACGGAGGGGGCTGAATATCGCCTAGCTTCGTTAACCACCCATTCATCCAGTATCTCTTTTTTAAAGCGCCAAGAGCTCCCTACTTTGAAACCAGGGATTTTCCCTTGAGCGGCGTATCTGTATACGGTGATGGGATTCAACTTCAGATACACAGCTACCTCTTTGACTGTCATCATCCTTTCCACAGGATCAGCCTCCCATATCTAATTATGCTCAGTAACATAATCGATGTTACTATCGATGGCTGCTGCATAGTACACTGTCTTTTATTTTCATGCAAGTACAAGATCGTGTATGCGCGTGACAGTGTTATTACATTCAGTTCATCACCAAGAAAGCGAGCGCAACCCGAGACAGCAGGACTAACCGAATTGTGTGCAGATGTGCAAAGGTTGCTTAGGGACGACAGAGTAACGAGGTTTGCCTTGACAAGGCAAAGCGAGGTAACTAAGATACCGTCAGTTTAGCATTTTATGGTGCTGCTTACAATACCTTGAAATGCCCATATTGCGGACATGACCAAACCAAAGTAGTAGATAAAAGAGACCTGGCGGCAGGTACTACGCGTCGTCGCCGGCTCTGCAGTTGCTGTAGCCGTCGCTTCAGTAGCTACGAGCAAGCCGAGGTGCTGAACCTGGTTGTCGTCAAAAAGGATGGCCGAAGGGAGCCCTTCGACCGGGTAAAGCTGCGCCTCGGGATCCAAAAAGCCTGCGAAAAGCGACCGATCAGTTCGGAGACTATCGAAAGTCTGGTAGATCAGGTGGAAATTGCTTGCCGGTGTCGCGAGGAAACAGAGGTAACGAGCAACGTTATCGGCGAGATGGTCATGGACAAGCTGAGGGCACTGGATAAAGTAGCCTACATCCGCTTCGCCTCCGTATATCGCGCCTTCACCGACCTCCAGTCGTTTCAGGAAGAGCTCCAAGCTTTACTCAAAGCCCATTGATGCTGAATACGGCACACTTCATGCAGCAACAACAAATAACGACGGGCTTTCGTTGTTGATGTGGAAACGCATCCAGCATGGATGAACGATTTGGGGGATCGAAATGCCTACCATCAGGTGCACCGTTAGCAACTGCGAGTACTGGGGAAACGACAACTTCTGCATGGCCGATCAGATCCTGGTAATGGCCCCCTCCTCGCCTATTCAGGCGGCCGATGCGCATGGTGTTCACGCCGAGCAACTGAAACAAACCCCTGCGGAAACGGACGAAGATACTCTCTGCTACACCTTCGAGCGGAAAAGCATGTAGACGGATGGCTAACCAGCGCGGGGCGTCCTCGAGGGCGCCCTTTTGGTTTGTTTGACAGCCTCATCTAGCGATGATACCATCGCTCCGAATAGTATCATCTGACTAGGCGGGACACCCCAAATGTTCAAGGTTAGCGGCGAAGCCGTCGACCCTTCCTCTTGTGCTCTCCAGACGGTCCGCTGACTACGAGCATCCCCGGTTCGCTTGACAATCGACTTTTTATTAATAGATCGATTTCTGGAGGTAAATCGAGATGTCCCTTTCTGGTGTACGAGTGCTAGATTTCTCCCGGGTACTGGCAGGGCCCTATTGCTCGCTGATGCTGGCGGAGTTGGGCGCCGATGTGATCAAGGTCGAGGAACCGGGCGCTGGCGACGAGTCAAGAGGATGGCCCCCTTTCATCAAGGGGCAAAGTGGATACTTCTTCTCGGTCAACCGCAGCAAGCGCAGCATCGGCATGAACCTAAAGAATGAGAGCGCGAAGCGAATTATCCGCGAGCTGGTGGCTAAGTCCGATGTGGTGCTGGAGAACTTCGCCCCCGGTGTTACCAAGCGGTTGGGCATCGATTACGATACGCTGGCAGCTATCAATCCCCGCATCATCTACTGCTCTGTATCGGGCTTTGGCCAAACTGGACCCCTGCGCGATAAGCGAGCATACGACCCCATTCTCCAGGCTATGTCCGGTATCATGAGCGTCACGGGCTCCCGAGGGGGCGAGCCGGTAAAATGCGGCGTCCCCGTCACCGACGTTGCCAGCGCCATGGTCGCCGCTTTCTCCATCGCAGTTAGCCTCTATAGGCGAGAAAAGACCGGCAAGGGGCAGTATATCGACCTGGCAATGCTCGATACCGGCCTGGCGATGATGACCTTCTTGAGCGGTATGGTGCTGTGTGCTGGAGAGGTCCCTACTACCTTCGGCTCTGAAAATCCCACCAGGGTTCCCAGCGCCAACTACAAGTGCGGCGATGGCCGCTACGTGCACGTGGTGATCAACGACAGGCAGTGGCCCAAGATGTGTGAGCTCCTCGGGTTATCCGAATACGCTAGCCACCCCGATTTCGCCGTCAACAAGGACCGGGTTGCCAACCGCGATAAGGTTAACGCGATGATCTCCGAGCGGATGAAGACCAAGACATCCGAGGAGTGGATTACGCTGTTCGATGCCGAGGGGCTGCCCATCGGGCCTGTGAACACGCTCGACCGGATACTGGCGGATCCTCAGGTCGCGGCTCGGGAGATGGTTAAGGTTTTCAACCACCCCATCGCTGGCGAGGTGAAATGCGTCGACATGCCGTACCGTTTCGCCGAGGACGGCACGAGGATACTGAGCGCGCCTCCCCTTTTGGGTCAACATACCGATGAAATCCTGATCGATCTCCTTGGTTACTCCAAGGAAGATGCCGAGCGTCTCAAGGCGGAAGGGGCTGTATCGTAGCGTTCCACCCTATCAGCCTTAGTAAGCGCCGAGTAGCGTCTATCAAAACCTATTTGGCTGTGTAATAGTCTCGGGTAAAAAGTTGTAGCGGATGGCATATATAGGAGGAGTAATGAGCGGCTTTCCTAAAGCGCCCATTCCCGACGTTGCGCTGGTGCGGCGTCACTTTTCAAAGGAGCAGATAGAGGACGTAGCCGGAGAGGTGCGCAAAGAGCTAGCCCGAGTGGGATTAGCCCAGAGGGTAAAGCCAGGACAGCGGATAGCACTCACGGCTGGGAGTAGGGGTGTAGCGAACATAGCCCTGATCCTGAAGACGATCGCGGACGAGCT
>JBMNNU010000305.1:0-4080 GCA_050942695.1 Chloroflexota bacterium | reverse complement strand
CGCCAGGCGCTGCGCCCCCTGGACCCCACTATTAGCCCGGCCCTTCAGGGCCGAGTGGATAGAACCTTTGGGGGACACCCCATACGAACCTCACCCCCAGCTCGGCACCAGGCCCCAGGACTCAGGACAAAGCACTCAGAACCCAGAACTCAGAACTCAGAACCGTCCTTAGGACTCAGGATCCAGGACTCAGGACTCTGCACTTAGCCACGAGATCACGGCGTCGATGTCCTCGTCGCGTGTGGATGCTCCGGCTGTGACGCCTACCCGTGATATCCCCTCGAACCAGGGCCTCTGCAGCTCATCTGCCGTCTCCACGTGGTAGGTGGGGCGTAGGCCGGAGCACACCTCTACCAGTCTGCGAGTGTTGGAGCTGTCTCGACCTCCCACTACCACCATCGCTTCCACCTGCTGCGCCAGCTCTAAAGCCTCATCCTGCGCTTTTTGCGTAAAGTCGCAGATGTGCCCCCTGTTCTCGAACTGCTCACACTTTTCTTCGAGAATACGGCACACCTTCTCATATTCTCTCGCCGAAGAGGTCGTTTGCGCGATGGCCGCTACCTTCGGATAGCTCGGCAGTTCCGCGGCCTCCTGCGCGGATTCGATGATGATCCCCCGCTTCGTGTGGGCTATGGTAGCCTTGGCCTCAGGGTGGTTTCGGTGGCCGAACAGCACTACCTGAAAGCCCTGCTGCTCCAGGTCGCGGGCTTGGTGCTGGACACTACGAACTATTCCGCAGGTGCCGTCGATCAGCTTCAATCCCAGCTCTTTAGCCCTAGCGTACACCTCTGGGCCCTCTCCATGGGCTCGTAGGATAAAGGGTGTACCCGCATCGACGCCTTCAGCTTTGTATATATCCAGGATACCGACACCCTTTTGCGCCAGTTCATCCATGGCCGGGGTGTTATGAATGAGCTTTCCAGAAAGGTATACGGGGCCGCCGGCTGATGCCGCTTCCTGCATCGCCAGTTTCCAGGCCCTTTTTACTCCTTTGCAAAATCCCGCGTAGCGGGGCGCCTTAACAACTTCCATATTTATCTCCGAAAACAGCCTCCACAAGTAGATTCTATCGCCCATTTCTGTTAGCATCAATACGTTGCGCAATCGAAGGGGGTAGTACGCTTTGTCAGAGTACCTCATCCTAAACCAGATTAACGATCCTCGCCAACTCGCCTCACTATCTCCTCAGGAGTTGAGGCAGTTAGCGGCCGAGATTCGCCAGTATCTTCTAGAGGTGGTTCCCGTTACGGGAGGCCATCTTTCCTCGAACTTGGGAGCTGTAGAGCTCACTATCGCTCTCCATAAAGTGTTCGAGAGCCCACGCGACAAGATCATCTGGGATGTCGGCCACCAGGGGTACGTTCATAAGCTGCTGACCGGACGGAGAGAAGCGTTCCATACGCTCCGCCAGTACGGAGGTCTGTCGGGTTTCCTGGTGAGAGAGGAAAGCCCTCACGACCCCTTTGGCGCCGGGCACGCCGGCACCTCCGTTTCGGCCGCTCTGGGGATGGCGGTTGCTCGCGATCTCCAGGGAGACGATTACCACGTGATCGCGGTGATAGGCGATGGCTCGCTCACCAGCGGTATGGCGCTGGAGGCGATGAACCACGCAGGCCACCTCGGCACGCGATTGATCGTCGTTCTAAACGATAACGAGATGTCCATTGCCCATAACGTGGGCGCTATATCCAAAGCGCTGAACCGGCTCCGCGTGGACCCGCGCTACCACAAGGCTAAGGCCGACCTCGATCAGATGCTGCAGCGGCTGCCGGGCGGAGAGGGGGCTACCCAGGCCGGCCGCAAAGTGCTGCATGGTCTGAAAGCCCTGGTGGTTCCGAACCTCGTCTGGGAGGAGCTGGGCTTCACCTTCGTCGGGGCTGTCGATGGCCACAACATAGCAGAGCTCGAAGAGTCGCTTGAGAGGGCTAAGGAGTATGTGGGGCCTTCTTTGATCCACGTCAAAACCCAAAAAGGGCATGGCTATGGCCCGGCCGAGGAGGACGCTACCAAGTGGCACGGCGTGCCTCCTAATGGGTCCGGCAAACCGAAAGCCCCCAGCTACACAGAGGTGATGGGAAAGACGCTTCTGAAGGAGATGGAGGCCGACCCGCGTATTGTGGCCATTACAGCGGCCATGCTCGACGGCACAGGGTTGATTCCAGCATACAAACGGTTCCCCAACCGGGTCTACGACGTCGGGATATCGGAGCAGCACGCCGTCACCTTCGGCGCCGGACTTGCCTGCCAAGGATTGCTGCCGGTGGTGGCTATCTACTCCACCTTCCTGCAGCGTTCGTTCGACCAGGTTATCCACGACGTCTGCCTCCAGAAGCTGCCGATGCTCCTGGCTATCGATAGAGCGGGCATCGTCGGGGAGGATGGAAAAACCCACCAGGGGTTGTTCGACCTCTCCTACCTTCGCTGCATCCCTGATCTAGTAGTAGCAGCGCCCAGGGACGAGAACGAACTCCAGAGGCTGCTTCACACCGCAGTGGGATATATAGCGGAAGGCAAAGGCGCCTTCGCCTTGCGCTACCCGAGAGGTTCCGGTGTTGGCGTGCCGATGGATGAAGAGCTGCGCGCCCTGCCGGTAGGAAAGGGCGAGTTGCTACGGGAAGGCGGGGACCTGGCCATAGTGGCTATAGGGAACATGGTTGGGCCGGCAATGGAGGCCGCGAAGCTGCTGGCAGACGACGGCATCGAATGTACCGTTGTGGACGCACGCTACCTGAAACCGTTGGATGAAGAGCTGATACTGGAGGTAGCCGGGCGCTGCGGTAGAGTTGTGACGGTGGAAGAAAACGTGATTGCGGGCGGATTTGGATCCGCGGTGCTAGAGATGCTTGCCGCTAAAGGTCCAAGAGGCGTATCCGTTGATATCATCGGGATACCCGATCAGTTTGTGGAGCATGGCAGCCCGAAGATACTTCGCGAAAAGTATGGGCTTACAGGCCAGGGGATCGCCAAGAGGATAGCTCGATCCTTCGTTTTGTCCAAAGCAACAGCCATGAGCAATCAGCTTTCTACAATCAGCTAGAATAATCGGGCTATCAGCGGGCCCTGCCCTCCCGGGAGGGCAGCTTCGCCGCCTAAGTGGTATGTCCGGCAAATAACCAGCAATTCCGGCTGGGGAGCCCGAGGCTAATGGTCGTTGCCGATTAAATCGTACGTATCCGTAGCGGCCCTAAAAGGCCACGAATCAATCAGAATACTTTCGCAACGATCGTATGCCGTCGGGCTGAAAAAGCAAAGCCCAGTGAATTGGGCTGGATTAGCCCCTTTAGTGGGCTTCGCTCTCTCAGCGCGGTCGCTTTAGCGCCGCGCTATCTTATAAAAGCTGAAAGCTGATGGCTAAATCCCCGGGAGGACAATGGCGGTAGTGAGCGAAGACAAGATCATCCTGGAAGGCATGGTCTTCTACGGGTTCCACGGAGTCAATCAGGCAGAGCGGGAGTTAGGCCAGCGCTTCGTGGTGGACCTGGAGCTAACCAAGGACCTTTCGGAGGCTGGGCGTACCGACGACCTGGAGAAGACGGTCAACTACGCTTCGGTGTTCAAAGCCGCCAAGGAGGTGGTAGAGGGGCCTCCCGTAAACCTGATCGAGACGGTCGCGGAGCGGCTGGCCGGAATCGTGCTGGATCGATTTCCTGTAGATGCGGTGCGGGTGCGGGTGCGCAAACCGTGGGCGCCCGTTAAGGGGAGCGTGCTGGGCTCCGCCGTCGTGGAGATAACACGGAGTCGATGAATCTTGCACTCTAATGAAGGGGTGTTCGTTGACGCTGTTAGCCCTGCCTGTTAGCATTAGAGTGGAGTTCAATTCGGTCGGCGAAAGGGGTATAGGCTTTTGGAAGAAAAGGTAGCTAAGGTGCTGGAAACCATTCGGCCCGGCCTTCAGATGGACGGCGGCGATATCGAGCTGGTGGGTGTAGAGGACGGGGTCGTCAAGGTGCGCCTCATGGGGGCGTGCGCGGGCTGCCCGATGTCGATGATGACCCTCCAGATGGGTGTCGAGCGGGTCATCAAGAAGGAGATCCCGGAGGTAGTCCGGGTTGAGGCCGTACCGGTCTAATTAGACGGGGC
>JBMNNU010000026.1:0-19767 GCA_050942695.1 Chloroflexota bacterium | reverse complement strand
AAAACTCCGGGGTGACCGTTATCGGGCCGCCCGGCCGCGCGCCCCTAGTGGTTTTACGCAAAGTGGATGGCTTTCCCCTCGACAGCCTCGGCGGCTTCCATCAGCGCCTCGCTCAGCGTTGGATGGGGGTGCACATTCAGGGCGATCTCCTCGGGAGTCGCCTCCAGCAGCCTGGCCAGAGCCGGCTCGGCGATCAATTCGGTTGCCCTGGGGCCAAAAATGTGGACTCCCAGGATCTCCATGCTCTCTTCGTCGACGATGATCTTGACGAAGCCGTCTCGCTCTCCGATGACCCTCGCCATGCCGCTGGCCATAAACGGGAACTTGCCGACCTTGATATTGCGGCCAGATTCCCTAGCCTCGGCCTCTCTCCATCCGACTGAGGCCACCTGCGGCCGGCAGTATGTGCAGGAGGGGATACGTTTGTAGTCGAGCGGCTGGGCTTCTTTGCCAGCTATGACGGCGGCGGCTAATAATCCCTCGGCCGTGGCTTTATGGGCAAGCATCAAACCTCCCACGGCGTCGCCGATGGCGTACAGGTGGGGAACCCCGGTCCTCATCAGCCCGTCTACCTGGATGAAACCTCGCTCGATCTTCACCCCAAGAGCTTCCAGCCCGATCCCGGTAGTCGCCGGTGCGCGCCCCGTGGCGATCAACAGCCGCTCGGCCGATAGTCGTTGAACTGACCCGTTCTGCTCTACATCCAGCTCAACCCTATCCGGGAATGTCTGGATGCTATCAAGCTTAACGCCGGTGCCCACCATCACCTTGATGCCTCGCCTGGAGAACAGCTTTGCCAGCTCCTGACTGATCTCCGCATCCTCCAACGGCAGCACTCTCGGCAGCATCTCCACCAGCGTAACCTGGGTCCCCATGTCGTTCCAGGCCGATGCGAATTCCGCGCCTATGGCCCCTGCCCCGATGATGATCACCGAACCGGGAAGCTCGGCCATGGTGGATGCGTGGTCGCTGTTGATGATCCGCTCCCCGTCGATCTTGACGCCCGGCAGCCCTTTGGGAGTTGAGCCGGTGGCGATGATGACGTCTTTGGCCGACACCTGAGATGTGCCACCGTCGGCCAGGGTTACCGCGATAGTCGTGGGCGAGGTCAGCTTCCCCTCTCCCCTTATTAGGGTAACGCCATGTTTCTTGAACAGGAACTCCACACCGCCGGTAGAAGTGGCCACTACCTTCTCACGGCGCTTGGATACCTGAGAGTAATCCAGGGTAACGCTTCCCGTGTTGACGCCGAACTCCTGGCCTCGGCGCGCCATGGAGTAGACCTCTGCGGACTCCAGGATTACTTTTGTGGGAATGCAGCCCCAGTGGAGGCAGGTGCCGCCCACCTTGTACTTCTCGATCACGGCAACCCTTAGCCCGTACTGGGCAGCCCTGATAGCAGCGGGATATCCACCGGGACCACCGCCGAGGATTGCAACGTCAAAGGATTGTCCGTCCATAGCTCCTCCCATCATCGGAGGGATGCCGTTGAATCGTCGGCAATCTACCTCCTGTTCTTTTCTGTTGTTTTTGCAGCACCAATGGTACCACAAAATGGTGTTACTCTTTCTCCGAGCGAGGGTAGAGAGGCTAGGACTAACACGCAACCGATCGCTGTTTCGGAGTATACTGGTATGAAAATCGCCATTTCCATCAGCCGTGACGTATTGCTGGTTAGACCCGTAACCTGCCCAGCACTTGATGGGTCTCCTCATTTGCTGGGTAGAAAAAAGAGCTGGTCGGCATCCCAGATAGTGGCTCACAGTTCGCGCAGGAGGTATACCGCTAGGTGAGCAACGGACTTCACTCCTTACTCCATCCTGAGTCCGTGGCAGTTGTCGGGGCCTCACCTCACGAAGGTAAGGTAGGCAACATAATAATGAAACAGCTTTTAGGCAGCAACTGTCGCGTTTACCCCGTTAACGCCAGGGGCGATCTGGTGTTCGGGATCCAATCCTATAGGAAGATCGCAGAGCTTCCGGAGACGCCCGATCTGGGGGTGATCGCTCTGCCAGCAGAGGCGACGGTGGCTGCTGTTGAGGAGTGCGTAGCGCGAGGGGTCGGTGCGGTGATCGCAGTGGCTGGAGGGTTCGGAGAGACCGGGGAAGCCGGGCTAGCCCTGGAGATGGAGCTAAAAGCGGCCATCCAGGGTGGGCAAACCCGGCTGCTGGGGCCCAATACACTTGGGGTATTAATCCCGCGCAACGGCCTGGATACGATATTTATTCCCCAAGAACGCTTCAGGAGGCCGACCACCGGAAGCATCGCACTCATATCCCAAAGCGGCTCGGCGGTGATTGGGGAGATGGACGTAGCCGCCTTTTATGGGGTAGCATTCTCTGCATTCGTCGGATTGGGCAATAGGCTGGATGTGGATGAGAACGAACTTCTGAGCTACTTCGCGAAGGATCAGAGCAACTCCGCCATTGCCCTCTACCTGGAAAGCTACGCTGACCCCATGAGATTCATCGATCTTTGCCGGCAGGTGACCCCTCATAAGCCGGTGGTGCTGCTGAAAGCCGGGAGGTCGGAGGCAGGTGCGCGAGCGGTTCAACTACACACTGGCTCGCTCGCAGGGTCCGACAGGGTTACCGACGGCATCCTGCGCCAGGTTGGTGTGCACAGAGCCATAGACAGCGAGGATCTGCTGGATACAGCTCGAGTGCTGGCCTACGCTCGCCCATTGAAGGGGCGGAGGGTAGCTATCCTGACCAGCGGAGGCGGCTGGGGTATCGTTCTGGCCGACTACGTGGAGTCGAAGGACCGCGGTATCGGGGGTTACCTTGCGCCGCTCGAGCCGGAAACGGAGCGGAGGCTGGCTAAAGTCGCCCTTCCATTCGCTGCGTTGCGCAACCCCATCGATCTAACTGCGAGCGTAACCACAGATCAGGCTGAGGCGGCCTTGGAGATACTCCAGGATGACCCAGGTATCGACGTCATCCTCTGCAGCCTGGGGTATCAGCTCCAATCGCTGGACGATCGGATAACCGGTGTGCTGAGTCATTGGGGCCGGAACGGTAAGAAGCCGCTGATAGTCGCGGCGACGGGCTCGGAGACGTCGATCCAGGGGCTGAGGGAGCTGGAAGCAGCCCAGGTGCCTGCTTTCCCCACAAGCTGGCGAGCTGTGAGAGCAATCGATGCGCTTGCCCGCCGAGGGGAGTATCTGCAGCGCCTGGAATCGAAAGAGCGTACTAAACAAATCGTAAAGCCGGAGCGAAAGAAAAATATCCGGCTGGAGACGCCTTTGTCTGAAGATCAGGTAAAGGCTTTGCTACGAGAGCATGGTTTGCTGACGCCGAGGTCTATCGTTCTGCCCAGGGGCGAGCTGCCGCTGGATATACCGCTTTCTTATCCCCTGGTGGCCAAGGTGCTCTCCGCCTCGATACTGCATAAGATCGAGAGAAAAGGGGTCGTGCTGAATATCCAGGATTGGGCGCATCTGGAGGGGGTAGCGCAGGAGATGCGGGCACGATTCCCCGGAGAGGACCTGCTGCTCGAGGAGATGGAGCCCAAGGGGATTGAGGTGATAGTTGGGCTGGTTGACGACCCCACCTTCGGGCTGTCCATAATGTGCGGGGTGGGAGGTGTCCTGGCGGAGCTTTATCGCGATGTGGCGTTCCGCGGGCTACCAATTGGCCGCAGTGATGCCGAGGAGATGCTCTCTGAGTTGAAGGGTGCCGCTCTGCTTAAGGGGTTCAGAGGCATCGAGGCTAGCCGTGAGGCGGTAATCGACCTGCTTCTAAAGGTTTCGGCGTTAGGTGAAGAGCTATCGGGGCAGATCGACCAGATGGACCTTAACCCCGTTATCGTGCACCGCGACAGGGCGGTGGTCGTGGATGCTAAACTAATACTTAATAAAGAATAGTAATAATGTAGCAACATTTGGAGCTAACGTGCCGGATGCGCCGGTTGGTAGCTTTACTCGGCATGGTGTAGGGAGGAAGGAGGTCGCGAGGACCATTGAAGAGCCTTTTATCGGGTAACGAGGCGATCGCATTGGGCGCTCAGGTTAGCGGGGTCCGGGTTGCGAGCGCTTACCCAGGGACCCCCAGCACAGAGATTCTGGAGAAGCTGGCTGGTTGTGAGGGGATTTACGCTGAGTGGGCGCCCAACGAGAAGGTAGCGCTCGATACGGGGATAGGAGCAGCATACACAGGGGTGAAAGCCCTGGTAGCGATGAAGCATGTGGGGCTGAATGTTGCGGCAGATGCCCTGTTTTACGCCGCCTATACTGGGGTTCCGGGTGGATTGGTGATCGTAGTCGCCGACGATCCGGGGATGCACAGCTCTCAGAACGAGCAGGACAGCCGCCACTACGCCAGATTCACCAAGCTGCCTATGCTGGAGCCCAGCAATAGCCAGGAGGCCTACGAGTTCGTGAGGCTGGCTTTCGAGATAAGCCAGCAGTTCGAATGCCCTGTCCTGATCAGGACCACCACGCGAGTTGCTCACTCCAAATCCATGGTGGAGGTAGGTGAGTATGAGAACGGACCTCACCCCCAACGCCCTCTCCGCGACGGAGAAGGGGCTTTCTCCCCTCCGCCCGTGGGGGAGGGGCTGGGGGCGGGGTCCGCACCATCGCCGACCTTTGGACACGTCAAGGGCAATCCAGCTCAGTACGTTATGGTGCCGGCCAACGCCAAACAGAGACATGTGGTGGTGGAACAGCGGCTAAAGCAGTTGGAGGAGTACGCAGAAAGCCTAGACGCGAACGCGATCGAATTGGGCGATAAGCGACTGGGTATCATTACAAGCAGCATCGCTTACAATTACGCTCGCGAGGTGTTCCCTCAGGCATCCTTCCTTAAACTTGGGATGTCCTATCCACTTCCAAGCCGAAAGATCAAGGAATTCGCCGCATCGGTGGACATGTTGATCGTAATCGAAGAGCTGGACCCATTCTTTGAAGAGCAGGTCAGGCTGCTAGGGCTGGAGGTTGAAGGCAAGAGTTTCATACCGTTGTTGGATGAGCTAAGCGTGGATGTAATCCGCGCCGGTGCCGTGAAGGCAGGTCTGGTACCTGAGCCTGCCGAAACGCAAAAGCCCTTGCCCCAGGACGACTTTCCGAAGCGACCGCCGGTACTCTGCGCGGGCTGCGGGCATCGTGGCGTCTTCTACGTGCTGAACAAGCTGAAGACGGCTGTGATGGGGGACATCGGGTGCTATACCGTAGCGGTGGCGCCACCGCTATCGGCTATCCACACTACAGGGTGTATGGGCGCTGGGATAGGGGTGCTCCATGGAGCTCTCAAGGCTGGGGCAGAGGAGCCCGCGGTTGCTGTGATCGGCGATTCCACCTTCCTCCATTCCGGCATCGCCCCTCTGCTCAACGTCGTGTACAACCAGAGTCCGGCGGTAGTTATCATCCTGGACAACAGCACTACCGCCATGACCGGGCACCAGGACAACCCCGGCACCGGAAAAACGTTACTCCGCAAGGAGACCACGGCTGTAGACCTGGAGGCGTTGGTGAAGGCTTTAGGGGTCCGGAATGTGTGGAAGGTAGACCCCTACGACCTGAAGGCCACCGAACGCGCCATCAAAGAGGCTTTAGCCGTAAAAGAGCCCGCGGTAGTGATCGCCGAGCATCCATGCCTATTGATCGAGCGAAAGGGTCCAAACCATCTCGCAATCGATGAAGAACGATGCAACGGCTGCGGCCTGTGCCAGAGGCTAGGTTGCCCCGCTATCGAGAAGGAAGGTGGCATTGTGCACATAAACGAGGTCCTCTGCACAGGATGCGGATTATGCCAACAGGTATGTGCGCGAAAGGCGGTGATATCCCGATGACGGACTTTGTATTGGTTGGAGTGGGGGGGCAGGGGATCATTCTTGCCAGCGATGTACTGGCCGAAGTGGGATCCGCCCTTGGGTACGACGTTAAAAAGGCAGATGTCCACGGTATGTCTCAAAGAGGAGGCAGCGTGACGAGCCACGTTCGGTGGGGACCTAAAGTCTACTCGCCGGTGCTCCCGAGAGGTGGAGCTGGTTACATGCTGGCTTTCGAGATAATGGAGGGAGCCCGCCACCTGGAGTATCTCGCGAGGGATGGCGTAGCGATTGTGAACAACCAGAGGATAGCACCGCTGCCGGTGGCCAGTGGCCTTGTGAAAAGCCCAGCTACCGAGGATCTGATGGGGTTGATCAGGGGACATGCGAGACAGGTGGTGGAGATCGATGCCCTGGGGATAGCCCGGGAGTTGGGGCAGCCCGCCGTGGTGAGCACCGTGCTGTTGGGAGCGGTGGCCTCTTTGCTGGGTGCCGATAGGGATGTTTGGTTGGGAGTCATCCGGCGAAGGGTACCAGCTAAGTGGCTGGCCGCGAACGAAGCTGCCTTCCAGAAGGGCTGGGATGCGGTCTCAACCCTTTCGTAAGCCCGTATAGGAGATCAGTCTAGCGCAACGGAGTATTTCGTGGATAGAAACAGGCTCATTGAAGAGCTAGCGTGCATTGTAGGCAAAGAGGACGTTTTATCCTCTCGGCGAGATCTGCTGGTCTACGAATACGATGCCACTCCGGACGTCTCGATGCCCGAGGTGGTCGTGTTCCCCAGGGATGCCACCGAAGTCTCTGCCGTCATGCGGTTGGCGCATCGTGAAGGCATGGCCGTGACGCCGCGGGGCGCGGGTACGAACTTATCGGGGGGCACTGTGCCTTTGCAAGGTGGCATCGTTGTAGTGCTCACCCGCATGAACCGTGTGCTCGAAATCGATGTCGCGAGTCAGCGGGCGGTGTTGGAGCCGGGAGTAATCAACCTCGAACTTCAGGGTATGCTGGCGCCACTCGGATATCTGTTTGCCCCTGACCCATCCAGCCAGAAGGTAACCACCCTTGGCGGCAATGTAGGGGAGAACGCCGGGGGGCCTCACTGCTTCAAATATGGGATAACCACGAACCATGTGTACGGGCTGGAGGTAGTGCTTGCCGATGGCGAGATCGTGCACACCGGCGGAACCGTGGAGGACTGCCCCGGCTACGATCTCACCGGGCTCCTGGTTGGATCTGAGGGCACCCTCGGGGTAGTGACTTCAGCGATCGTTCGATTGGAGAGAGCTCCCGAGGCAGTGAAGACGATGCTGGCGATCTTCGATACCCTGGAGGATTGCGGAAATTCGGTATCCGATACCATTGCTGCCGGCATCATCCCGGCGACTCTGGAGATAATGGACAAGCCGTTGATAGCTGAGGTCGAGGCCGCCACAAAGGTGGGCTTCCCCCTGGATGCCGAGGCGGTGCTGCTGATCGAGCTGGATGGCTTGAAAGATGAGCTGGAGCGGCAATCGGAGCAGATGGTGGAGATCTGCAGAAGGAACCACGTTAGGTCGATCCAGGTAGCGCGCGATGATGCCGAACGGGACCAGCTCTGGCTGGGGCGAAGGGTGGCTTACAGCGCCTGGGTGAAGCTGTCTATGGGCTCGGCTGTCCACGACACGACTGTCCCACGGACCAAGCTGGCTGAGACGCTGCGGCGGATTCGGACGATAGCCGATGAGCACAGGATCAAGCTGTGCACCGCGGCACATGCAGGGGACGGCAACCTGCATCCTTTAGTGGTGTACGATCCAAGGGATGAGGATGAGCTCGAGCGGGTGCAGAGGGCCAACAGGGAGATCGTGGCCCTGTGTGTGGAGATGGGCGGGACTCTCTCCGGGGAGCACGGAATCGGCATAGAGAAACGGGACTATATGCCGATGCTGTTCGACGACGACGAGCTAGGCCACATGAGGCAGATCAAGCGGTTGTTCGACCCGGACGATATCATGAATCCCGGCAAACTGCTGCCATTTTAGGCCACTAACATCAATAAACTTGGCAGCACCATTGACAAGATCACCAATACAGCGACTACTATCCATAAGATACGAATCATGCTCGTGTTATCTCCTTGTATTTGACGTGATCTACCATCACCACTCATCGGATCGACATTTTATGGTTGGTGGGTCTCATTAATTGTAACACTGTTTGCGATAATAGAAGGTACCCCTTGGAGTAAACGCACTTCTTACACTATGATACAGTGGCTGCAAACGATTTGTGAGCGGCTCATTATACATAGGAGGTGGGCAATGGGCGATAAAGCCATACCGACTATTGGATTCATCGGGCTGGGCATCATGGGGCGACCGATGTCAGGCCATCTCATCAACGCGGGCTATCCATTGATAGTTCACGACTTGAACCCTGAACCGGTGAAAGAGCTGGTGGGGATGGGGGCAAAAAAGGCCGATTCAGCGGCTGAAGTGGCTGCAGATTCAGACGTAGTCATCACCATGCTTCCGGACTCTCCTGATGTGGAGGCCGTCTACTTGGGGCCGAAAGGTGTTCTGGAGGGGGTGAAGCGTGGCACTATTCTGGTGGACATGAGCACCATATCCCCAACCGTCGCCAAGAAGGTGGCGGAGATAGCGGAGCAAAAGGGTTGCCCAATGCTGGACTCACCGGTGAGCGGCGGCGACGTTGGGGCGAAAAACGCCACGCTGTCCATAATGGTTGGCGGTAGCCCCGATACCTTCGAGAAGGTCAAGCCTATCTTGGAGAAGATGGGCAAGCCGACGATGTGCGGGCCAAGCGGCGCCGGCCAGGTGGTGAAGGCGTGCAACCAGATCTTGGTGGCGGTAACGCTGGTGGGCATGGGTGAGGCGCTCGTGCTCGGAGCCAAGGCTGGGGTAGATCCGGCCATCGTGGTCAAGGTGCTGAGCGGCGGCCTTGCGCGATGCGGCGTACTGGAGAACCGAGGTATGAGGGTGACCAAGAGGGATTTTGCGCCGGGCTTCCGAAGCAGGTTCCACTACAAGGATCTCAACATTATCCAGGATGCTGCGAAAGCCTTCGGCTGTTCACTGCCGGCATCGGCACTGGCGCACGAGCTGTTCGGTGCCATGCAGGTGAACGGTTGGGGAGAGCTGGATCACTCAGGCGTAGTTAAGGTGATAGAGATGCTCTCCAATACGGAGGTCAAGTCTCCCGAAGCGTAAGGAGTAGTCCTCTCCATGTGGGAGACTCTAAGCTCCCTCTCCCGTTTTGAGGGGGAGAGGCGCACGCTGTGCTCGCTCGCGTCACGGGGTGAGGGGCTCTTGGTCACCGATGAATCGGCCCTCACCCCGACCATCTCCCACTGCGGTGGGAGATGGCGTTCACCAGGGAGAGGGAGAACATCCTAGTGCTCTGCCGGCAGGTCAATCCGGCCGGTTCTCCTCCTGACCAGCTTCTCTATCTCTGCCGCCCAAAGAACCGTGGACGATACCAGTATCAAGGCCCCCCACTCAGTTCCGGTGAGCGGGGTGGTCTGTAGCCAGGAGTTAATCCCTGGGATGAAAATGACTGCCAATTGAAGCAGTACCCCGAGTAACAAGCCACCCACCATGTAGCGATTGCTGAACAGACCCCTGCTGAATATCGAATGATTCTCCGATCGGGCATTGAGCGCGTTGAAGAATTGGAAAAATACCAGGGTGGTGAAGGCGACGGTTCGAGCCTCGACGATGCTCACACCCTGGCTCAGCTCATAGGCGAAGAGCCCTAGCGTCCCCACAGCCATCAGAATGGATACCAGCACAATGCGTATCTGGAGCACATTAGAGAGCAACTCGCTCTTAGGATGGCGGGGAGGCCTTTGAAGGAACTCTCTCTCCCCCGGTTCGAAGCCGAGAGCGATCACCGGCGCACTGTCCGTCACCAGGTTCATCCACAGGATTTGCACCGGCACCAGCGGCAACGGTAAGCCTATCAACAGAGCGCTCAGGACCGTCAGCACCTCGCCCGCGTTAGTGGATAGAAGAAAGAATATAGCCTTTCTTATGTTCTCGAAGACGACACGCCCCTCTCCGATCGCTGCGAATATGGTGGCGAAGTTATCGTCGGCCAGCACCATATCTGCCGTCTCTTTGGAGACGTCGGTGCCGGTGATACCCATCGATACCCCGATGTCGGCGGCTCGTAAAGCCGGGGCGTCGTTAACCCCGTCCCCGGTCACCGCTACGATGTGGTCGCGATTGCGCAGTCTGTTGACGATCCTGAGTTTGTGTTCCGGCGCCGCTCTCGCGTAGACGGCCACATCGTCAATAATCTGGTCCAAATCCTCGTCGCTGAGCGCCTCCAGTTCGGAGCCTTTCAGCACTCTTTCCCCTGGTTGGAGTATGCCGAGCTGACTTGCAATGGCGGTAGCTGTTTGCTTGTGGTCGCCGGTGATCATCGCCACTTTCACCCCGGCCTGAGTTGCACCTTCGACGGCTGCGGCTGCCTCAGGCCTGGGAGGGTCGATGATCCCAACGAGCCCGAGGAAGATAAGCCCTTGCTCCACGTCATCTCGGGAGATCGTCTTCATATCAGTCGGTTTGTAAGCCAACGCTAACACGCGAAAACCCTGGTCGGCGAACCTTCCGGCTTCGTCGAGAATCATCTGCCGGTCAATAGGCCCTCTCCCGGCTTCTCGAAGCTGGCTGCTGCACATCTGGACTATTCGCCCAGGAGCCCCTTTCAGATGAATGACGTTTTCCCCATCCATGCTGTTGAGGGTAGCCATATATTGGTATTCTGATTCGAAGGGGATTTCACTCAGCCGCTTGTGGCTTTCACGTAGTGCTTGAATGCCAAAACCGGCTTTTTCCGCAAGCACAAGCAGCGCTCCCTCTGTGGGGTCTCCCAGCACTTTTCGTATTTCGTCCTGTCTGACCATCTGAGCGTCGTTAGCGAGCACACCGGTAACCAGGAGTTGCTCTAAGGCAGGGTTATCTGCCAAATCGATTTCTTCGCCCCCCAGCAACAGCTTCCCTTGGGGTTCGTAGCCTGCACCGGTTACTTCGTAGCACTGTTCATCGGCGTATATCGCAGTAACCGTCATTTCGTTCCGGGTCAGGGTTCCCGTCTTGTCGGTGCAGATGAAATCGGCAGCCCCCAACGTCTCGACTGCCGGCAACTTTCTAATAATGGCATTTCGCTGAGCCATCCGCCTGGTGCCGATGGAGAGGATGATGGTTACGGTGGCAGGCAGCCCCTCCGGAATTGCAGACACCGCCAGCGTGATGGCAATCAGGAACATCTCCAGCAGTTGGTACCCCACCAGTACCCCTAGGATGAAGACGACAGCAACCAATCCCAGCACAACCACGCCCAGAAATCTGCTGAAGCTGTGCAGGCGAGCCTGGAGAGGGGTCTCTGTAGCCTCGACGCCTGTGACCTGTTCCGAGATCTTGCCCAACTCCGTGTGCTGCCCTGTGGTTACGGTGATACCTACCCCTCGACCAGATGTGATCGTTGTGCCGGCAAAGACCATGTTGACCTGGTCGGCCGGCATGAGATTGCGTTCGTGAATCGGGGCAGTTGTCTTTCCCACCGGCACCGACTCTCCAGTGAGGGGGGCTTCATCCGCGGAGAGACTATGAGCCTCCAGCAGCCTGAGGTCGGCAGGCACCTTATCCCCAGCATTCAACAGCACGATGTCACCGGGCACTACCTGCCAGATCTCCACTTCGATGGGGGTGCCGTTTCGTACCACTGTAGCTGTGGGTGAGGTCATCTTGATCAATGCTTCCAGAGCCGCGGCAGCTTTGGTTTCCTGTACGTAGCCGATGATGGCGTTCGCCAAGACGACGATCAGGATGACTACGGTATCTTCAAAGTTACCTACTAACGCTGTAATAATGCCGGCAACGAAAAGAACGTAGACCAACGGGCTCTCGAATTGCCGAAGGAAGAGTATTAAGCGGCTAGGCCCTTTCTTCCTCTCCAGTTGGTTGGGGCCATATTGCTGCAGCCTTCTTTCTGCCTCCTCGTTGGTGATACCCTCTCTCCTGGTATCGAGCCGCTGCATCGTTTCCTGTACTGAGATGTGATACCAAGGCTCAGTGGTCACAGTGCTGTATTCAGGGGCGGTGGCCATGAACAAACCTCAGTTCTTTCAAGCCCTTATTGCTTTTTCTATCCGGCGACGGTGCCGGTACGCACTTACCTAGCTGCCCAAAGGAAACAGGGGCTGAATGGTGGCAGATTATATGCCACAGGGAGGCATACCCGCCGGGACGACTCAACTGGGTCTTGATGACAAAGCGGAAATTGAAAGGGGCATGTAAGATGGTGTAGAGGTTATACTAGATAGAACAAGAGTATCTTGTCCGAAAATGCATAGCGGACGGCTGTCATTTGTAAGTACGATACGGGAGGGGAGCCTAATATGGAAGAGGAGATGGATGGCGTGTCGTTAGCAGAGCGCCTGTTGTCAGCGATCCAGGGCACTGAGGTGGATGACATCTATCTGGACGAGGATGAGGATGGTAAATACCTGGGTGTAGTATTCACCGACAACGAAACCGAGTACCATCTCACCTTTCAGGAGGATGGAACCGTGCAGTTGGCCATGGGAGAGGTTGAAGGCGAGAGCCTGGAAGAGGTCGTCACCTTCAACCTTGGAGATGTAGAGCCGCCGTTTTCCGGAGATGGCCTAGCTGAAAGCTAATCCTGCTACTGTGCTTCGACAATTCAATTGGTAGTAATGCCCGAGTGTGCTCTGTTCAGGCAAGGGCACTTCGGGTTGCCACGTTGATATCTGTTCTACGGGCGAATTCCAGGGCTGCTTCTGCTTCGTCCAGCAATTCGTTTTTAGCGGCACCGTCTATTGGAAACTCGGCCATGCCACTTCGGAACCGAACGGATGTCAAGGCCATAACCTCTCGACATAAACGGTCTGCAACGTTGGCAGCGCCGACGCTTGGCGTTTCAGGCAGCACTATCAAGAATCTGGATTCGTCGTAGCGCGAAACGATATCCATTGTGCGCACGCCCTTAAGAAGCACCTCACTGATAGCCCTTAGCGTCTCCACTGCCTCGTCGCGGCCTCGCTCACGTACCACCGATGGCCAATCGTCTGGCCCTAATAGTATTACTGAGAACGCGCGTTTGTACCTGCGAGACCGCTCTATCTCTGCCGTCAACATCATCTCCGTGTAAGACCTCTTGACCGCTCCGGTCAAGCCGTCTCGCACCGTCAACTCCTGGATTATTGCAGCGTCCTGCTCCAGTTGGCCTTTTATCCGCTGTATCTGCCTGACCAAGATATCGCCGAGCAAACCGGCTATTACCAAGCAAATACTGATCAAGGCGATCTTCGGGATATCTAGAATGGGGACTACGGTGTTGGAGAGCCAGTTCTGCGTTAGGTTATCAGGCTGTATCCTGGGGTCTATCATAAACATAGTCTGATAGAGCTGAACCGCCAGGAAAAACAGGGAGCAGATGATCGCCGACACAAGCCCTGAATTGCGGAAGGGGCTTGCTAGTGCTGAAGTGAATATCGCCGCCAACAGCACCCACCCCAGGATCGCCACGTAAAGCGGACAGAGTGCCCCGATAATCGCCGCTGCGCCCAGCCCCCAAAGGACTGTCACTCCCACTATTATTGAGGTTAATGCGGTCTGTTTACTATTCAATTTCATGTCCCCCGATCTTTTATCGTGGATGTCGTAACTTGAACCAGCAACTCCGATTATCTAACCGATCGAACTACCATTAAGCCCAGCATCCCAATAGCCAGCAGCGCGGCAGGGATCGTGGCTATCAAGTAAAACCGTTGCTGTCGCTGCGCCTCTGTTTGGGCAACAGGTCGCTCGATCTGATCTATCAGCTTCATACCGACAGCTTTTGGCTTTCCATCATCATCGGTAGCGACCAGGGCGACATTGCCGGACGGTAACCTACCGCCCAGTACCAGAGGTGATCGTTTAGCAGTCTGCGAGTTCGTCCCGGATACCAGCAACAGCGCCTTCTCTTCGACATTCCACGGTGATGGGATCAACTCTATGATGCCCAGATCTGCGGCATCTTTGATTCCTAGCAACACCGATTGCGACTTCTGGAGGGAGCGTTCTGTATCTTCCTCCAATGACAGGGGGAGGTCCGGCCCCAACTGGTTGATGATTGGGCTGCCCGGTGGTGCTCCATACACGATCAGGTGGTTGTTACGCCTTATTTCGTCTGTTAATTGGGCTTCCGTTCCGGCCAGCATCTCGGTGGTGTTGCCCACGCACTGTTTTCCCAGCGCAACGGCTACCTGGAGGCTATCCTGCAGGAGCGATGGTTCATCCGGTATCACCAGAAAGGTCCCCATCGGTGTGCCGTTGCGTACGAACGGGAATGGGTAATAGGCCAGATCCAGGTTGGACGGCTCAGGTCCGACCGGCAGGATAAACGCTGAGTCCGCATGGAGATGAGCCCACGCCCGCTCTTCAGCCAGGGGCATACAGTACCAATCGCTCCCCCTTAGATGATGGCCGAAGGTGATGGTTATCGAATTCAGACCGGGGAGGAGGCTGTTTGGTGGCAACACCACTCGGTGTCTTATCTCCTGAGCGCCCTCCCTATCGAGGGCAATGGTACGGATCCCAACCCCGTTGATCGCCACTGTGACCGACGACAGTACCGGATCCAACAGAGGGGAATAGGTCAAGTGCATATCGAAGTAAGCGCCCGACTGAGGGTCGATTGGCGGCGCTTCCATATTGAAGCTGATAGGATGGACACCGATACCTTTGGCGTAAAGACCGTCCTCAAAGCCCAGCTCATCCAGAGAGATCACCATCTGTGAGCTCTTCTCGTCCGCCTCTTCACCCTTGCGAAGCTCCTCGTCTACTGTGGTGATGATGGCATAAGGGCCTTGGAGAGACTTGGTCCCAAGTCGACTGGCGATGGTCCTGACGGCACGCTGCACGCCCTCGTCGCTGCCGCCACTCAACACCAGCACGGAGCAGCGCTCATCCCAGGGTGAGATAACCTCCTGGATTACGCCACTTTCGGGATCGATGGGGTTCCCTGATGGGTCGATGTAGCCGAAACCTCCATCTACCTGTTGAAATTTGATTGGAAGGATCGGCTGTAGCTCGTCCAGCAGCGGGTGGGCTCCTGGTTTCCCGATCACCACTACGTCACGACCAACCTTAAGCTGATCGTCGAACTGGTTGGCGAAATGCAGCGTGGTCTTGAGCTCTTTCCCAGCAGCCATCTGCCCGAATCTAGCCGCAACGCTGGCCGCAGCGCTGAAATCCTGGGTAGATACCTCATTGGGCAATACGAAGGCTATCAGCCCCTCTGGTATCGTGCTGCGAATGAAGGGTTTAGGTAGAAGCCCCAGATCCGGTGGCGGCAGCCCGAGGAACTTTAACGGGTATACATACTCGTAATGTATATGTGTGACATCGAAGATGTTGCTCCAGAGGGCGGGGTTTTCCTGGTTTACGCAATCATCATCTCGTATTCTCATGTAATACTTGAGTTGGATGTGGTTTAGATCGCGCTTCAGCTTGTCTTTGGGAAGATCTATCTTCCAGGTGGTTCGCTTGGCGTTCTCAGGCGTCAAGAAGGTACTAGTAATTGGGGACCCGTTCAGCAATACTGTTAAAGTAGAATCTTGTGGACGAACCAGTTCGGAATGATCGTATTCCAGATGTAAATAGTTTCCGTCTGCCAGTTCATAGTCGCCGCTTCCGGGAAACCAGATATCGAGGGTCGGTAAATGGCCGCGGGCTACTAGGTCACCCATTAACATGGACTTCAAGGTGATATCCGTTTTTGGTTGCAGCCGGTCTTCCGGGACGGGTGCAGCGCCCAACATCTGCGTGCTGATAGTTGTCAGGCACAGGGCGCTCAGGAACACCCATATCAATCGCTTCATTGGCTATTTCCTCCCTAATTACCGCATACCTTCGTCATATATATCGGATGGTTTCATCACTTTATAGAGATGCCAGTCTGAATTTATTTTTTTTTGATTTTCCGTTAGGATCACCACCAGTTCTGCCCATGGCGCGCCCAACTCGTAAAGAGCCGGGTAATAGCTGCTTATTATGTCCGGGGTTTTTGTCATCTGGGGATTCCGAACCAGCACGTAGTCAACGTTGCCTGCGGGGGATTGTAGGGCGGAGTTGAACCCATCTGCCCCCCAGGTTAAAAAAAGCTCCGGACGGCTGGTGAAAAATATGATCCTGTACCCCTCGTTCTCGTCGATTAGCACTTGGTGCTCATCAGCGAAAACCCGCAGGTAATTCGCAATGGCACGCTCGTTCTCCCATTGTTCAGAAATTGTCGAGGAAGCTGAACCTACATTCGCAGATGCATCGTTTACTTTCGGCACTGCCCATTCGAACACGGATGCTCCGGTCATTACGGTCGAAAGACCGAAAGACAGCAGTAGCAATCCCTTAGCCCATAGCCGCAGCTCATTCGCCTTTCGGGAGATCGCGTCGCATCGTGTTAGTAAATGGACCATTGCGATGAAGCCGAAAGGGATCGTTAGAACGGTATCGTGAATGGTAGGAGAGCCCCATCCGAGAACTGCTTTTACCAACCATAGGATTGGGAAAGTCAACGATAACGCCAACAAGGCTTGGGATACCTTGTGTTGAGTCCGCAGGCTATCGAATAGGAGAAGGAATAGCCCGACCGCAAAGAAAGGGAAAGGCCCCAATAGGGGCCATGAAGCCCCGTCGATACCGGATGGCCTCTCGCTGAAGCTGAGGCGAAAGCCAACATTCCCGGCGATTTCGGAGGCCGCTGCCACGGCTTGAGGCTGCTCTTTTGGAACCAGGGAGTATGGCCCAAAGCTGATTAACAGGCTGAATACCAGCCAGATACCGAAGACAAAGATGATGGGAATGGCACAGGTAAACAACAGGCCGAAAATCCGCTCTGGGTTATGGTTGGGCTTAGAGAATGCGACCATACATAGAACTATCAATAGAGCGAGTGAGAATACTGCAGCGTCGTATCGTATTAGCAGCGCCAACCCTAACACGAACCCCAAGGAGATAACTGGCTGGAGGTCGTTGGTACGCATCCATGATAGGAAGAGGTAGACCGCCAGCGCTGTGATCAAAATCCAGATGGCAGCGGACGATCCGCTGCCGGAGTAGTACAGGATAAGCGGGTTCAACGCGAAGAAAGCCAGCAAGGGGACGCGCCACTTACCTTCGATTCGGTAATGCACCATAATAGCGTTCAGCACTATGCATGCGAGGGCGCTCGAGAATGCGGAGATTACGCTGCCTGATAGGCCGTCCGCTTGAAAATCGGGCCATATCGCTAACGGTAGCTGTAGGATTGCCGGTAGCGGCGGCTCGGCAGTTGATAGAGCGGATAACCGGAATATCTGACCTGATAGAACTAACCAGCTTTGAACACTCTGCCACATGCCCTCGGTTTCGAACAGTTTGTATCGCAGGGGGATTAGATAGACCATTACCAGATTGAGGCTCAGGCACGATAGGAATAGCGGCCAATTCCAGCTACGAATCCTTCGTCTCTTTGCATATCGAAACAGGCTACCTGCGCTCTGCCGATAGAACGATCCGTTTCGTGATCTGGCTGCGAAAGAAAGGGGATGTGGCTGTTCTGCTTGCGACCTCAAGGGCAGTTAACACTCCTCTGGCGCTCGGTATCTAAAGACAGGGTATCGCGAAGCTTAGCGATAAACTCAACACCAGCGTTTACTGCTTGAAAAAAGAATTGATAGGACTGCTGAAAAAAGCAGTGGGACGGAATCTTGTGGATGATGTTATTATAGCATAAAATGATTGTTAGCCTCCAACCATTAGCGTATTTGAGCAACAATAGGCCTTTATTAAGGGCTTCAATGCACCTTTGTTGGTTTTCCACACTTTAATTGCTTAAAGAGAGTATCGTTGCGAACTGAACCATCTTTGATCGATTCGATCACAGCCGAGGGGGGCAATTCTAAACCGAACGATCCCGGTATTGAGACGGACCTAGAAGCAATCCAGACCGACACCAGAATCACCTCCCCTCTCGCCCATTGGCGGGAAGATCTCCTTGTAGGGCTCGGTCTCTTTCTACTTTACCTGGCTCTAGGTGGCTATATAGCCATCGCCAGGAGCTACCTGCCGGGCGATGCTGTGGCACGGCTGTTTAGCGCCTATCTGGTCTTCAACGGTACTGAGGCAAAGCTCACCTCCATCGGTTTCGTATGGCCGCCCATACCTACGCTACTGATCGTGCCCCTGACCCTCATCCGGCCACTTGTCGATAGTTGGATGGCGCTGGTCATCGTATCTGCTTTCTTTATGGCAGCGGCAGCGGTTATCGTAGGCCAGACGGCTACCCTCGCCGGAGTCGGCTCATGGTGGCGTCGCGTGCTCGTTTTCCTGTTCGCCACCAACCCGCTCATGCTGGCCTTCGGTATCAATGGGATGAGTGAAGCCATCTTGATAGCAGTAGCCCTTGCGGGATTCTACTGGCTTTTAAGGTTCACCCTGACCGATCGGGATGGGGACTTGATTAGCGCCGCTGCCTTATTTGGATTATTGCCGCTGATCCGTTATGAAATGGCGCTCCTTACTGCTGGAGCCGGTTTTCTCCTGGCTTTACCCATTTTTCGTGCTCTTTCCAATGATGAAGATGGCTATGTGGAAGAGGACATAGAAGATGGGAAGAAGCCTTGGTCGATATTCCAGGGAAGGTTCATCGCCTACGTCACTCTAGCATCCTATCCCTTGATAGTATGGGCGCTGATTTCCTGGCAGATCATGGGAAGTCCGTTGTACTTCCTGATAAATGACCGTAGCGCCCTTAACGCCTCCCAAATCGATCTAGGTGGCCAGCAATCAACCCTGGCCGATTCCCTTCCCCTGGTTTTCGGTATATGGGTTTCGGCATTTCCGGCCTCTATCCCTGCATGTCTTGTAGCTCTGGCTATCGCTGTATACAGGCGTTCCCCCTTTCTAGCGGGCTTATCCCTGTTGCCCATGGTCATCCCATTCGCTCAAGGGTTGCTGCTCAGCAAAGGATTAACGGTACCCTTGGTGCGCTACTTCATCATGAGCGTTCCTTTGACCTTTTTGGTGTCGCTGGTAGCCTATCAACGGCTTAACACGCCTCTTCCGAGACGGCCTTCTGAGGCCGAGATGCCTGACGGAACCGAAACGAGCATTCAAACGGCTCGGACAGCTCATCGTTTCCTGTGTCTCCTACTTGTTGCGGTAATCGGTTCCAGCTACGCTTCCGGACTGTTGCTCTCGGATGGCCGATATCAGGACTTCGAACACGAGACATGGATTAGCCTTACCACCCAAGAGAAGGTCGAGGACCAACGTATCCCGGAAACTATGGAGGTAGGGCGCATCATCGCCAGGCTGGTACCGGATGGGAGTATGGTGCTGGCCGATGAATATCAGTACGGCTATGCGGCTATGCTTGGCTCCAAGAATACCAAGATGTTTGTAAACCACACCCATCCGGACTACGAAAAAGCCCTGAACGAACCCTGGAACTACGTAGATTACATCCTCGTCTGCAGCCCGGAGGGCCGCGGTGCCCTTTACTCGGTCAATCTCTTCCAACCAGACCTGTACTACGAAGGTGCGCCTTGGGCTGAGCTTGTGGACGAACTGCCCCCCACAGATGTGGGTTGGAAGCTGTACCGTGTGAAGCGCGATCAGGGCTCACCCAACCAGAACCCCGCAAACAGCGTTCCGGAAGCCAGCTAGGATAGCTTTTTCCCTCCTTTCTTGAATCGGCTATTCAATTACCTCTGGTGTAACCATTAAACGCGATACGCCACCTGCTTGCGACATCGGTGGAACCGTTTACGGTGCTAGTTTGGCGGCGTAGCGTGTCATCGACCGTGTCATTAGGAACCAGATCAAGTAAGAAAGAGTGGGGTGCTGCATTGCCAGCACCCCCTTAAACATTCGAATGGTTGTAGGTTCGATTACGGTCCTATCAAGGTTGTACCGGCGCGTCTGTGGGCCTTTGCGTGCGTTCTGT
>JBMNNU010000267.1:0-4566 GCA_050942695.1 Chloroflexota bacterium | reverse complement strand
TACTGCAGGGAACAGATCCGGACCAGAAAGAAGCCTCACAAATTGGTACTTCAGCGCGGAAGACGACGGCCGGCTTTGCCACTGATGAGGATAAGACCGAAGCGCTTGCACTGGCAGCCTATCTACCACGGATCCGAATAGATAAGTTCAGGATTGAACCCGCCTTCGCCAGGCTGATACCTCAGGACATAGCTGAACGGTGGGAATTGATTGCTCTTTTCCCGATTGGTGAAAAGATCGTAATTGCTAGCTCAAATCTACCCCCGCTGTCTGTTCTCGAGAGCATAAAAAACACCACCGGCTACAACCCTCTGCTAGCTCTCTGCACACCAGCAGAGGCGCAGCGTGCGCTGGAACGTGGCTATCATCCTTATAACGGATCGTCCCGATCCAACGGCTCCCGTTGGGAGATGTTGGTGGAGGGCGGGGTTATCAATGGTGATGAGGTAAGCGGCCTCGAGGCCGTGGAGCGTCAAACTGGGCTTCCGGCTGAGTCGTTGTTGTTAAGGCTGGGCAGAGTCACCGAATTTCAGTTACTCGAAGCGCGAGCTCGCTATTTCGGGGTCCAGGCGATCAAGCTTGTGCCTGCCCAGATAGACTACGGCACAGCGCGGATAGTCCCCGAACCGATCGCTCGTCGGCGCCGTTTCCTTCCGCTGAGGAGAAGGACAAACCATGTTCAGATTGCCATGGTGGACCCCAGCGATAGCGAAACCCTGGCTCTAGCAGAGTACCTGATGGGCCAGCCAGCCAAAGCCTTGGCGTGTACCGAAGCGGATCTGAACGCTGCCTTAGACGCGGTCTATAAACTCCCACAAGAAGCTTTTCCCACCGAGAAAGCAGGCCTCGATGAGTACCTGTTGAGATCTGGTCGCCTTTCGATCAACCAGATAACCGAAGCGCTACGCCTACAGCGGAAGACAGGCCAGGAGCTGAGTTACTGCTTCGCCCAGTTGAAAATGCTCGACCAAACTGAGATCGTCGAGTTTACGGCGTTGCAGCAACAGATGCCCTGGGTGAATGCAGGGCGCTTCAATCCATCCAGAGATACCTTGGATCTAGTGCCGGAGGAGTTCGCACGACAACACCGACTTGTGCCTCTCTATCGGGAAGGGCAACTTCTCACAATAGCTACCCACCTGCCAATAAATTATGATGCACTCAAACAATTAGAAGAGAACAGCGGCCTGACGGTCCGAGTCGTCCTGGCTACCGAGCCAGCTATCTTGGAATGTATGGACCGAGTGTACAATGTAGACTACTCAGCCCTGTCCAAAGAGCTGCAGCTTTTCGGTCGGAACTTGGTAAGAAAAGGGGCTTTGAGTCGCGAACAGCTTCTAGAGGCATTCTCCCACCATCTTCAGTTGAAAGTACCTTTCGATATCGCGGTGTCGTCTTTGGGTTATTTAACAGAACAACAGATAACCCAAGCCTTTTCAGAACAGTTGAAATTGCCCATTGCCGATCTTCAATATCGCATCGAACCGGTTCCGATCATCGACGGGCTCGGCAATCGAAGAGAGCGATTGATCTGGAAGGAGCCGATAGATCGTGAAGTTGGCCGTTTGCTCTCAGAGCCGGTAGCAACCAAATACGGTGCTGTCCCATTCGATCAATCAGGAGATACCGTTTCCGTTGCCTTCGCCAACCCCCTGGATGATGCTACCCGCAACGCGGTCCAAGAACATCTCCAGCTCCCCATTTCCGCTTACGTTGCAACACGTTCTCAGGTGATGGAGGCGATTCGCCGAATCCATAATCGTAGGACTATCGGGGACCTGCTGCTTGAAACCGACATCATAGACAGGCGGCAGTTAGACGAAGGTCTAGAACTGCACAAGCGCACCGGGGTTCGCCTTGGCAAAGCCCTCGTTAGCCTTGGGCATGTGACTCAGGATCAACTGGTGACATGCCTTTCCGAGCAGTTGAATCTCCCCTACTTCACTATATCGGGCGTAGAGATCTCCGAGGAGATAGTGCGTAGTATTCCGGAGGCCTTGGCGCGACAGCATGGAGTTTTCCCTCTGAGCAGGGAAAACGGCATTGTTACCCTGGCCATGACGGACCCCTTAGACATTGAAGCGATCCAGGAAGTTGAGAGGCTAACCGAGTGCACGGTCAACCCTGTAATTACTACGGAGCAGGAGCTAGATGCCGCACTTGAGGAGGTCTACCGCCACGATTACCTCTGGACGAGTGCCAACGATCTGGTATTCCGCTATCCTGAAGATTCGGCAGTCCGGGTTCTAACCCGGCCACAGAAGCTGATCGGTATCGGTTTCCTGGTCGTGTCCGCCCTTATGATGATATTTTATCCCATACCCTACATCACGTTCTTAGTCAGCCTGAGCACCCTGTTTTACCTATGCTTTTCCACCTACAAGTTCTACCTAATATATAAAGCTCTATCCCACAAACTCGAGGTGGACGTCAGCCAGGAGGAAATAGATGCGCTAGACGATCGAGACCTACCGATCTATACGATATTGGTGCCTCTTTATAAAGAACCCGAGGTGCTCCCCATCCTGATCAACGCTATCGACAACATGGACTACCCGAAGACAAAGTTAGACGTCAAGCTGTTGCTTGAGGAAGACGATGAGGAGACTATAAAGGTAGTCCGCAGCCAGGAGTTGCCGGCCCATTTCAAGCCGATAATCGTGCCCAACTCCAAACCGAAGGGCAAGCCGAAGGCGTGCAACTATGGGCTGATCCAGGCTGAGGGTGAATATGTCGTCATCTACGATGCCGAAGACATACCCGATCCAAATCAGTTGAAGATGGCGGTGCTGGGTTTCCGCAAGGCCGGTGAGAAGGTTGCCTGCATCCAGGCCAAGCTCAACTACTTCAACCGAGACCAGAACCTGCTCACCCGCTGGTTCACCACCGAGTACTCGATGTGGTTCGACCTGTTCATTCCGGGGCTCGATGCCAGCAACTGCCCGATACCTTTAGGTGGAACCTCGAACCACTTCCGTACGGCGCATCTGAAACAGTTGGGCGCGTGGGACCCTTACAACGTTACAGAAGATGCCGATCTAGGAGTGCGGCTCTTCAAAGCTGGGGGTAAGACGGCGGTAATCGACTCCACTACCTACGAAGAGGCCAACTGTGAGGTATACAACTGGATCCGCCAGAGGTCCCGCTGGGTGAAAGGATATATGCAGACTTGGTTGGTACACATGAGGCATCCGATCAAGCTGATCCGCGAAATCGGTTTATACCCGTTCTTCAGCTTCAATATGGTTGTGGGAGGCACCTTCTTCGGCTTCCTGATGAATCCGATATACTGGTTCATCACAGCCATCTGGTTTACGACTCAATGGACGCTAATCCAAGAAGTCTTCCCGCGACCTATCTTCTATCTAGGGTGTCTAGCACTGTATGTGGGCAACTTCGCCTTTATGTACACCAACGTGGCCGGCTGCATGCGTCGCCAGTACTACGATATGGTCAAATACGCCCTGATCAGCCCGCTCTATTGGGCACTGATGAGCGTAGGCGCATGGAAGGGATTCATCCAACTGCTGTACAAGCCATCCTACTGGGAGAAGACCAAGCACGGGTTGTATCGTGGGGAGATAAAAACCCAGCGGGTTACCGAATTGGGGTAATTGCTATTAGGACTTCCTGCCCCTCTGGACTCACTTGCGAAGCGCCGTAAGCTTGCCGAATGGACCACCAGGGGTGGACACACAATTAGGCCTGGAAACCTGTGTGATGCGAATTTCTACTACATCAATAGAAGGCGCCCAGAAAACCACAAAGCCTGCTGGCGACAGTGTCGCCGGAACCGGCCGTCTGGTTATCGCCATAGCAATCATCATGAGCATCAGCTCTTTTATTTTCTTTTATAACAGTCACCTCACCCTTGCCTATGGCGATGCGGCATCTCATCTCAATATTGCAAGAAGGGTCGTCGACAATATCTCCCCTGGCATCGCCCAGTTAGGGGGGATCTGGCTGCCGCTACCACATATTCTCATGTTACCACTCATTTGGATTGATCCTCTATGGAGGAGCGGAATAGCTGGCAGTCTGGTTTCTATGGCATCCTACGTGGTCGCTTCCTGGTTCATATATTCTTCCGTGCTCAATATTACAGGCGATAGGCTAGGTAGCTTTGTCGGTGCCTTAGCTTTTATTGCAAACCCCAGCATGCTCTATTTTCAAAGCACCGCAATGACAGAACCTCTCATGATTGTCACAATCGTAGCAACTCTCCACTTCCTGATTTTGTGGGCTAAATCTTTGGAACCCAAGTATCTCTACGCTGTTGGTTTATCTGTTTTTTTTGCTACTCTCAGCCGTTACGATGGTTGGTTTCTCGTACCTACCGTGTTAGTGTGCATCTTGGTCATTGGTATATTACGAAGAGGCAGCATGTTCGCGGAGGGGTCCGGACTAGCATTCCTTTCGATCGCAGTGTATGGAGCCTTTCTTTGGATGTTCTATAACTGGCTGATCTTCAATAATCCCTTGAACTTCGCAATTGGAATAGGGTCAGGCTCCTGGTACGCTCATCAATACGCTACATCTGTTGAAGTTTCTCCCAAAGGGAATGCA
>JBMNNU010000266.1:0-4575 GCA_050942695.1 Chloroflexota bacterium | reverse complement strand
TGGAACGGCGCGCGACGCCGGGAGCAGCAGCCAGACTACGGCCACACCCTGCCCATCGCCTGCTACCCCCACCCCTACCGATTCCATCTGATAGGGACGATCTCGAACGTTCGGCGGGAGGGAGATACCCTGCTGTTCATATGGAATACAACGTGAGATAAAGCGGCGAACAGGGCTTCGACACGATCGAGGTGGAGGAGCGAGCGAGAGTGAGCGGCACAGGGCCACGGGAGGGGCAGAAGGGCCAGGTGGTCGGGCGCAGGCTGAAGGACGGCACCGTATTGGGGGTTACGGTGTTCTACTTCGACTCGAATGCGGGCGGCAGTCGATGACTGGCACAACTGGTGGATAGGGTGATCGCGTCTTGTCCGGGTAGATCGCTTCAGCGGTCTCACTGGCCAGGAGCCGTCGGCGGCTCTCGGCGAGCAGGGTCCGGTAGACGCCAACCATCTGGCTCGCCACAACGCGCGCGATGACGTCTTCTGGGGCAGCATCTGTGTCGAGCGGGGGCGAGACGGCGCTTCAAGAGCCGCTGCAAATTGAACGCTTGGAGGTGGCAGGCCTAGGCTGCTACGCTGATCTGGATTGCCTGGGTCGGCTCATCTTCTTCGGGGATCGGTTCCCCGCGTTCCTTCAACACCGAAATGTAGAGCTCGATCGCTTCGTGTGCGTTCTGGATAGCCTCAGTCAGGGTATCCCCTTCAGTGTTGCAGCCGGGCAAGGCCGGCACGCTCACGACGTAGCCACCCTCCTCAGGTGTTAGCAGGACAGTGTACCGTCTCACAACAACCTCCTGAGATCATCCGACGTTAGACCGGCGTCTTTCAAAGTCTTGGCTATTAGCCCAGTCCTCAGAGCTTTCCCCTTGTGCATAGGAATGATCAGCAAACCCGACTTGCTGGCATGGCCGAGTATCACATGGGAACCGCTCTGTTGTCGAAGCTCGTGCCAGCCGTCCCGATTCAGCGCCCGGATTAACTCGGTTGCTGTTACTCTCGGCAGCTTAGACATCACACGCAGCCTCCACTCCCTGCGCCTGTCTTTTTGTACATTCTAACACAACTTTCAGTCGAAGCCGATGTCGGCCACGGCGCGGGTCCGAACGATCCAGGCGGGCCTGGATAACACGGCCACGCGGTTGGCGCGGCTCAGGTAGGCCACGCTGGAACTAATAAAACGCCAGAAGCTGGTGTACATGTCCCTCATAGAGTACTCCATGCGGACGTAGGAGGAAATCGGGTATGAATAAGGGGCTAGCCCCGAGTTGGCGCAAGAGACAGCTAGCCGGTTGGTGGCTGCTCGGACCTCCCAGCGGGCTGCGTCTGGAAGGTAGCATCCCCTTTCATCTGCTGCTTGAGCATCTGCTCCCTGTGTCTGCGGAAGCCGATGGCCACCCAACCGAAGGTTAAGGTGAACAGCAGTCCAGTCGCCAGGAATACCTCCCTCATACCCCATTGCGCAGTTATGTAGGCACCAGAGAGGGGGCCTGCAGCGTTGGCCGCCGCGTTGGCCGTAGCCATCAACCCGAAGGCGGCGCCTCGCCTCTGGCGGGAGACCATTCCGGCTATGATGGCATTCGCCGAGGGCATCAAGCCTCCCAAGAAGCATCCGGTCAGCGTCCGTAGGAGGAGAAGCTGCCATACCTGCTGCACGAAGTACTGGGGGAAGTGGCTGATGGCCGCCCCGAGCAGGCAGACGGTAAGGACCGTGGGATGCCCGACCCGATCACCGGCCCGCCCGAGGATCAAGGCGAAAACCGCGCTCGCAATACCGGTTGCAGCCAGCACGGCGCCAGCCGCGGTTGCAGCGTTCTTCCCGCCACTCAGGTCCGCGACGAACAGGCTGAGTACCGGGCTCACTATGTGCCCCCCAAACTGGATCAGGAAGATCACGACGATCAGCATTGGAAACAGGGGCAGCGACAACTGCGATCGAGCTTCGGACCAGACACCCCTCCGCTTCGCCGTGGAGGCGCTGGGCGAGAAATCCTCGTGGACGAGGGTAATCACGAGAATGGCTCCCAGGAACATGAGAGCTGCTGCCGCATAGAAGGAGTCCCGGTATCCCACAGTATCGGCGATCACTCCACCGATTAAGGGCCCGATGGACATTCCAAGAAAGATAGCGACCTGCATGAGTCCAAGGGCGAAGCCCAACCGGCGTTTCGGTGTGCCGGCGGCCACCAGGGCGTTAGAGGCGGGGACGCTGCCCGCAACGCTACCCTGAAGGAAGCGCAGCACCACTAACTGCCACGGGGCCGTGGCTAAGCCCATCAGGGCGGTGAAAATGGCTATCCCCAGCATCGACCTTAACACCATAGGCTTCCGGCCTACCCGGTCGGCCATGTTCCCCCAAATGGGCTGAAAGACGATCATAGACAAGGCGTTGGAGGCCGCAATCACCCCAGCCCATTGAGCCGCTGCCTTCTCACCCTCTACGCCGAGGGTTTGGACGTAGAGCGGTATGAAGGGAAAAAAGAAGGAGAAAGCCACCAGCATCATCAGTTGGCCGATGAATAGCACGGCGAGGTTCTGTTGCCATCTCTCAGCCAGCATTTCGCGCCTCCCGGGCTGTTGCCGCCTTTTCTCGTAACACTCTCCGCAGCGACTCCAGGACACGCTCCAACTCTTCTAACGAGGGGGATTCCAGTTGCGTCAGCAGCATTTTGAGGGCATCCAGGGCGCGCCGTCGAGCGGAATGGTACTGGCTCGCGTCGGCCATGGTGAGGGAGAATTCGGTAGCTTGTTCGTTATCCATATTATTACGTAGGCTGATTATATCAGCGATTTCCCGAGACAATCAAATAGCTGGATCAGTGGCTTAGCTATCCACCCCTACAGGACTATATAATGAGAGAGTCGAGAAGAAACGTCGTTAGCGTCGCGGAGGTGAGGCGGTGGCAGAGAGGGAGATCGCTGTAGCTAGCTTCAACACGGAAACTGAAGCCCTGATGTGGGCCGAACTCCTGAAGAACGAGGGTATTCCCTGTGTGCTCGTACCCCTTGGCGCCAGCGTGGCCGCCTTTGGCCCTTCAGTCTGGAGACCCTTCGAGCTTCGTGTGCGCGAGTCCGACGTCGAACGCGCGAGGCGCATCCTGCCGGCTTGAGCGCATCGCCTAGCATCCCAAGGCCGGCTTTTTGGCTATATACAACACAAAGCAGGGGCACTTGCCTTGCGGCAGGCGCCCCCACCATTTGCATATCTCAGATTATCCGTTCGCTTTCGGCTTGGTTTTGGAAGCTTTGCCCTTAGATCGCTTCTTATGCTTACTAGCTTTCACAGCCCTAGAGGCTAAAGTATTTCCGACCGTACCGTTCGAGCTGTTGCTCTCCCCCGAACCAACAGCCACCACCGCCGGAGTGGGGGCGTTGTTGGGCAGAAGCCCCCCCCAACCCGTCGTCAACAACTGTTGGAAGAAGGTGAATATGTTGGTCGTCACCCAGTAGAGGGCCAAACCGGAAGGCACGTTCATAGCGATGAATCCGAAGCTCAGCGGCATGAACAGCATTACCTTGTTCATCGTCTGCTGCTGCGGATCGTTGCTGGGCATCGCCATCATCTTCTGCACCACGAACTGGGTCACTACCGTCAGAATCACCAGGATGTACAGCGGGTCGGGCGTCGCCAAGCTGGGCAGCCAGAGGAAACCACGGTTGAACTCCTCCGACGTTTGCGCCAGGTTGAGCAGAACGTGATATAGTCCGAACCAGATCGGCATCTGCACCAGCATCGGCAAACAGCCGGCCACCGGATTGACGCCGTTCTCCCGGTAGATCCGCATCTGTTCCTGTGCGAACTTCTCCTTATCCTTGCCGTACCGGCGCTTCGCCTCGTCAATAAGGGGTTGGATATCCCTCATAGCTTTAGACGATCGAATCTGGGCACGGTTCAAGGGGAAGGTTATTAACTTGATCGCCAGCGTCAGGACGATGATGGCGAGACCGTAACTCCCCAACAGTCCGTAAAGGTAAACGATCCCACCAGTCAAAGGTCCGATGATGGCGGCGTTCCAGAGTTCTGTCACGCGTTATTCTCCTTGAAAAACCGGTTTATTGCCGGCACAAGCTGGTGGCCGGCAATAACCGCGCGGCTCGGGACCGCACCCTCCGATTGTAGATCTCGAGCGCGATCGATCCGGCCGCTAAAACAGAATTATCTTATGTAAATAATAACATCCAGGGCGTCTAATCGCGAGCATTTCAGCATATCTACCTCTCTACCATTTCCCCGGGCATGGTTACGGCACGAATCACAATGTAGCGTCGGGCCTTGTGCCCGACGTGGTATCTCGTCGGGGACGAGCCCCGACGCTACAGCATTAGGCTGTTCGTGTGAACCATCCCTTTCCCCGCCTTCCCTGGCAACTTTCTTGCAGTCAGTTGATGTGCCGGCCTGAATACCCCAAGTCCAACTGGAGGTGGCCTTATGGCTGAATTAGCCACCAAACTCCCATCCTGGCTCACTGCCAGAGGTCCCGGCAAGACGGCAATCAGACTCATGGTGAACGGGGAGGAGTATACCCTAGCTGTGCAACCGAGGCGAACCCTTTTGGAGGTGCTGCGCGACTCCCTCCAT
>JBMNNU010000386.1:0-2954 GCA_050942695.1 Chloroflexota bacterium | reverse complement strand
AGTACTTGTGGTCGATCATCAACAAGGATTGGTCGCCTCGCCCTTCCTTTACGATCCTGGAGCAAGCCCGGAAAAGCGGTCTGTTACCCTAAAGGGCTTCAGAAGAAGCAGGGCTTTTCGCAAGTGAGGTACATCCTAAAGGCTGGGTAGGCGCCCCATACAACAGACAGATTGTAGATAAGTAACACAAATGGCCTGTGATGTATTACTGTTTCCTGCTATTTGCTAATTTAACAGTGGATAATGACACGAGCTAAGAGCGATTTATTTCGCGGTTAGGCACAACCTCCAGGATAAACCACTTCTGCATGAGGTCCAACTCTTCAGGTGAAAGCCCTCTTACCCATTCCTCTATCACTGTCCCAAGATTCCCCCGGTAGGTTCTCAGATCATCCTGAGACAACCCTACCATGTGGGTGATCATCAACTGCCTGGAGCCATCCTCAGGATCCTGAAAGCCCGATACCTCTGTCCGGCACGACTTAACTTTCTTCAACTGGGCGTATCCCTCGATCAAGTTCAGATACTGCGCGAGCAATGCTGCCACTCGAGTGGGCGCATTCTCCAGTAACGACCGAGCACTAGGCCTCAGGTACACTTTTCGAGTTTGCACCAGCCTTCCCCCTTTCTGGCCTAACAGATTCACAGGCTGTCTATGTATAGCCTGTGTTTCTATCATCCTAGCAACTGCCGGTCCCGTTGGCTACCGGCGCTTAGCCCGCATGGTTCTGATGGGTTGCCTACGGCAACCCATCAGAACCAGTTTGGTCGGTAGTAACGTTCAGTCATGTCGTGCTAAGCAAAGCATAGCCCTAACGGGGAGGTCCTTTCGCAATCGTTCTCGAGGCCTGCTTCGATGGCTTATGCTATTTTCGTGATGGGGAACCGAATCTCCGTCAGCAGCTTTTCAGGAGGAGTCTCTGAGGGATCCGTCAGGTATATCTCTTCAGGAGGCCCCGCTATCTCGTAACCGTTCTTGGGAATCCAAGCCATGAGCGACTGGTAGACCGGGTGTACCTTCTCATAGGGCCCTTGATAAACCGTCGAGGCTACCATTTGCGAGTCGACCCGTTTCACACCCAAGCCCTGTTCGTTTGGGGCGATTTCCGGGAGTTCACCGGCAATGGGGCTACGCACCTCCCACATCAACTCGTCTTCAGGAATGGTGCCACCAGCGTTGAAGTAGACGCCTGAAGGCGGCCCCGATGGGACGAATCCTTTCTGCCCGATCCAACCATACAATATGCCAAAAGACTCGGGCATCTGTTTGAAGGGCCCCTTCCTCATGATGAAAGCCACGGTCGCCGGTGCTGTTTCTTTGATGTTGACTTCGATCTCCATGTTCATTCTTTCTCCCGATTCGTTTTTTGTTGATACCTTAACGATGACGGAACCATCTGGCTGTTCCTCGGCAGATTCCCAGATGGTCAGGTTGTGCAGGGCGATAGACTTAGCCTCCGGCTTGAACTGCATGCGCACCCGCACCTGCGAGTCGTAGGAGAAGCCGGCCGATAGGTAGCCGTGAATGTCGAAGTCAGCCGGTTGCTTGAAGCCATCGCGAAGCAGGGCTATCTGTTGGATCCGGTCGATTCGGAAAAGCCTTACCGCCTCACGAAGGTGACAATGCCCTACCATGTACCACCACCCCCCTGAACACCAGCGCGTAAGGGTCGACGGTGCGCTGCACCCCATCCTGATCGTTGGATCCGCGATATACGATCTCCACACAGCGCTGCTCCCTGGCGGCTCGCCTCAGCGTTTCTAGATACCCCTCCGCCTTCTCCAGGCGAGCGCGACGCATTCCTGCCGCCACAAGGGAGCGCCTTGCCCAGGCAACCTGGCTCCGCGGGTCGTCGGGCAGGACATTCTCGAGCTTCGCCAGCGCCCCCTGGGCTGGCTCCCTGTAGAGCTTCCCCCACATCTCTTCCACCAGGCTGGCTCCCAGATAGAGTGCTACGGCCTCATCAGGCGTGAACATCAGTGGCGTTTCCGAAATCATCTGCAGTTTACATGATGTTTACGTCATTTTGTGTCAAATATTTAGATGAGATTTGGCCTGGATTAAGCGAGAAGTTCGAATATCATGTCCGGCCGAAGCAGTATTCAAGGCCAAATACGCTTGCTCTATGAACTGTTGGCATGACACTGACTCCGGCCAGAGAGAGTCGGATTATCGGTAATCCACACTATCGAAACAGGGGATGATCTTCATGGAGGTGAAAGAGTACCTACGGGTGCAGATCGCCGGGGTTCGAAAATTCACCCCTGCCCTTCTTTGTAACCCACGAGGAAGTCCGTGAAACCCCCGGGGTGATTGTAGAGGTCTGTCTCGTAGACAAGCCCACCAAGCTCTGCCGCTTCCGATAGGGTTTCCACGATGCTGTCATAAGCTTAGACCTGTCGCTTTCCGTTAAGGTCTCTAGCTCCGGTTGGGGTGCAACTTAGCCCTGAAAAGAACGTCTTGGGCATATACGTTGCCGATACCCGCGATGATCTCCTGATTAAGGAGCGTATTCTTAACTGATCCTTTTTCCCAGCCAGCAGGCTCGAGAGATAAACTCGGATAAAATCCGCGTCTCTTATGGGCGTAAGCCCCAATGAAGTTGGCGGTACACGGGCAGGATTAGCGGGATTACGGTGTTGCGGAGCGCCCCTTACCTCAGCTAGCTTGTGGGGTCTGCGGGAGGCTCTTGAGCCTTCCGACAACCATGCGCACTTTGCGTGGAGCAGCAAGCCAGTATAGAACACACGCCAGCAACATCCCAGGAATGGTAACAGCGAAAGCCAACCGGTAGTCAAGAAGCAGATCGAAAACGTAGCCGCCAAAGAAAGCGCCGATAGCCGCCCCGAAACCTCCTGCGACGTAAGCTCCACCCAATATTGAGCCTGCCCGTTTCCCTTGGAACAGGTCGCCGATTAAGCAGAGGACAATGACCGAAGAAGCCCCGTAGCAC